>DCBP01000097.1 GCA_002314055.1 Prevotella sp. UBA1104 | reverse complement strand
GGCATTATCCCGAACTGGGGTAGTATTTCCATTTATTCCTTTGCAAAAGCTGGGATTTTGTGTAAATTTGCAAAAGCAGACATCAAAATGTTTCACGCAATTACAGAATCCTTATTATGGCAAGAAAACTTTATCCTATAGGAATACAGACTTTTGAAAGAATCCGAGTAGAGGATAAACTCTATATAGACAAGTCGGAATACATATACCGTATGACTCATACTGACGGAACGTATTTTTTCCTGAGCCGGCCGCGCCGTTTCGGCAAGTCGCTGCTTGTTTCCACCTTGCAGAGCTATTTCGAAGGAAGGAAAGACCTGTTTGAGGGACTTGCTATAGAAAAGCTTGAGAAAGACTGGACGGAATATCCTGTGCTTCACTTCAGCTTGGCTGGAGGAAAACACATGGAGAAAGAACAGCTGGAACGCTATCTCCTTTATATCCTAAAAGATAATGAGCGGCGTTTCGGTATAGAATGTGAATCGCCAGACCCAAATGTCAGATTGCTTAATCTTGTAAAATGTGTATATGAGAAGACCGAGAAACAGGTGGTAGTGCTTATAGACGAATATGATGCTCCTTTGTTCGATGTCGTGCATGAAAGCGAAAGTTTGTCGGTTCTTAGGGATATTATGCGTAACTTCTATAGTCCACTGAAGGACAGCGAGAAGTTGCTCCGCTTCGTCTTCCTTACCGGTATCACCAAGTTCTCGCAGCTCAGCATATTCAGCGAGCTGAACAATATTGCTAATATTAGCATGAATCCGGCGTATGCCGGAATCTGCGGCATAACGGAAGATGAGTTGGTGAATCAGATGGACAATGATATCCTTCTGTTTGCTGAAAAATGTGGCATAACATACGAGCATGCATTAGACAAACTGAAAGACAACTACGACGGTTATCACTTCACGTGGCCTTCGCCGGATGTATACAACCCTTACAGTCTGTTGAATTGCCTGGCCGACGGCAGGTTTAATTACTACTGGTTTGGTTCCGGCACCCCCACATATCTCATCAACATGATGCGCAAGTTTAAGGTTCTGCCTTCGCAGCTATCGCCTGTCAGGGCAAAGACCTCATCCTTTGATGCCGCCACGGAGACGATAACATCGCTAACTCCGTTGCTTTACCAGAGCGGATATGTAACGATAAAGGACTACGACGAGGAGACCGACGTATATGCCCTCGGCTTCCCTAACAAGGAGATAGAAGTGGGACTGTACGACAGCCTGCTGCCCGGCTATCTCAACACGGCGATAGACGGCGGACGGGTGGTTGTAGCCGACATGTCGGTGATGCTCAAGCGGGGCAAGCTGGAAGAAGCCCTGGAGCTGCTGCGCGATTTCCTCGAGACGGTGCCTTATTGCGACAACACCAACTACGAGGGGCATTACCAACAGATGTTTTATATCATTTTCGCCCTTCTCACGAGTTATAGCATCCAGGTTGAGGCTCATACCCCGAAGGGTAGGGTAGATGTCGTTATAGAGGCTCAAAACCACGTCTACGTCATCGAAATGAAGTTTAACAAGACCGCCCGGGAGGCTCTTGCCCAGATAAACTCCCGCCGCTATGCCGAGGCATACGCCATGAAAGGCAAGCAGGTGGTGAAAGCCGGCTTGAATTTCTCGGTGAATGACGAGGAGAACGTGCTGGAGTGGGTGATAGAATAAATTAGCGTGATGGTGAGGGATAAAAGCTCTACCCTCACCCTATCCCTCACACCTCGAAATGCCGATAAACAAAGGCGTTTCAGGGCAATGTGTGAGGGTGTGAGGGATAAATCACGAAAAAAAATTTCAATTCGAATTATGTTATATTGATGGTTTCGTATTTGGTTCATTTCTTATGAATGGCATATTCGAATTTCTTTTTTTTAATGGTAAGTGCTTGGCGGATTCCTTTTATATAAGGTGAAAGCGATAGATAACTAAGATAATTAGTTAATTAACTAAGCGTTTTAGTTTTATTAACCTTGTCTTTCTTGTTTATAACTAAAAGATTTAGTTACTTTGCGACGTGAATGAATAATTTATACGTTAAAACTGCAAGGAAATGAATACACTTACTAACAAGGAAGAGGAGATAATGAACCATTATTGGGAGCATGGTGACATGCTGATTCGCGAGTTGCGAGAGTGTTATGATGAGCCAAAGCCACATGTAAATACTCTTTCCACCCTTGTTCATATTCTTGAGGATAAAGGCTTCTTGGGGCACAGGGCATTGACAGCACGTTGTTTTCAGTATTTTGCAAAGATCAGCAGGGAGCAGTATAAGCGCAAGGCTCTGAACTCTGTAATCGACAAGTTCTTTGGGCGTTCTTACAAGGGTGCGGTGTCGGCTCTCGTGAAGGAGGAGAAGATTTCCGTTGACGAGTTGAGGGAACTGATAGCATCGCTCGACAAATAATGGCGTCAATCCGGAAATAATTTAATTGACAGACTGATAAACACATTATATCATGTTGGGATTTTTCTTTATATATTCAGTCAAGGTGGCAATATGCTTGTCGCTGTTCTATCTCTTCCACAAGTTGCTGCTGAGCCGCGACACGTTTCATACGTTCAACCGCTTTGCCATTCTCTCGATGATGCTGCTTTCGCTGGTACTGCCGCTGATACATCTGTCGCTTGACTCCTCTGCGGGTATAAACCAAGGGACGGTGGTGCTTGAAGGCATAGTGGCTCAGACTGTTGAGGATTCTGACGGAGCTGAAGGCGGACTGACGCTTATGCAGATATTGCTCCTCGTATATCTGCTTGGTGTAGTGCTGTTTATTGGCAGAACGGTATTGTCTGTATGCAGTCTCTTCCGACTGATTCGTCATGCCAAATGCGTGGAAAGAGACGGCGACGTAAGAATATATACCTTGCAGGGCGACATATCACCGTTCAGTTGGTTCCGCTGCATCGTGATGAGCGAAAAGGACTGGATGGAGAACCGGCGGGAGATTGTGCTTCACGAGATGGCGCATATACGGCGCAGACACTCCGTGGATGTGGCTTTCTGCAATATCATTATTGTGTTTCAGTGGTTCAACCCTGCTGCATGGTTGCTGAAGAGAGAGTTGCAGACCGTGCATGAGTATGAGGCAGACGAGGCGGTGTTGCTGTCGGGAGTAGATGCCACCCGTTATCAGATGTTGTTAATAAGGAAAGCCGTCGGCGAGCGACTGTTCTCGATGGCTAACAATCTAAATCATAATTCACTAAAAAAACGAATAACCATGATGAAAATCAAAAGAACAAATCCGATGCAGAAGGCTAAGATTGCCTTTGTACTTCCGCTTGCTGCCGTTGCCGTGGCTGCGTTCGCAAGCGAGAGAGTGGAGAATTTGAGCGAGAGAGTGGAGCAGGAGAGTGAGGCGCTGGTATCGACAAGCGAGAGCTCTGTCGTTAATACTATTGAAAAGATTGCAGACAAAGCCCCTGCAATGAATGTGGATAAGGCTGAAACTGTTTCTACGGCTGCTGTTCTGCAAGACACGGCAAATGTGGATGCAAAGTCGGTTAAAGGCAAGTTCATAGAATGTGTGCAGGAAACATTCCCTGAGTTCCCCGGTGGGCATTCGGCTTTGTTTGAATATCTTGCAAAGAACATAAAATTCCCTAAGTCTGAGGGGCAGAAGGATGTCAAGGCTCGTGTCGTTACCACATTCACTGTTACTAAAGACGGTAGCATTACCGATGCCAAGATAGAAAAGAGCCAGGGTGAAGCATTCGACAAGGAGGCGCTGCGAGTAATCAACGGTATGCCGAAATGGATTCCCGGCACGAGGAACGGCAAGGCGGTAGACGTGAAATACACCATTCCGATAACTTTCAGCACAGAGAGCGCAGGCAAGACTGTAAAGTCTGTCAGAACGATAGACATGAAAGATAACGGCAAGAAGATAAAGTCTGTCAAGACTATCGACTTGAGCGGCAATGCCGACAAGATGCCGAAGGGCAAGATTGTGTCGCAGAAAACGGAGATGTTCTCAAACAAAGACTTTGTGGTTGTATTAAACGGTAAGGTAACTGAGAATCTCAATGGGATAAAACCTGACGACATAGAGAAGATTGACGTGAAGAAAGATGCCGAGACGATAAAGAAATACAATGCCGAAGGCAAGCAGGGAGTGATGCTTATCACTACGAAATAAACTCATAATCACGGAATAAAAAGTAAAAATCCCTCGAGGCAGCATTGCCTTGAGGGATTTTCTTATATGTCCGGCACGAACGTTGTCTTCCTTATTTAGTCTTCTCCACCGTGTGGAGCACCTTTCCGGTCTTGTCTATCATATACATGCAGAGTCTTTTTTTCGAGGCTGCGATAATCGAGAAACCCGTTTCGGGAGAACAGAACAGTGTGCCTTCTATTGGCTTCACCTTGCGGCTCAGGGCTCCGGCGGAATTCACCACATAGTCGATAGGGTCGCCTTTCATCTTTATGTGCTGGAAGTTGTGGATGTGTCCACAGGCATAGATAGCCACGTTTTTGTATTTGTGCAGGATTGGCATTACGCGTTTCTGCATATCGGTGCGCTCATCTTCGCTCTTGCTCGTCTCGGCATAGATCGGATGATGGCCCACTACGATAATCCAGTCTTCCTTTGCCTGACGCAGCGTTTCGTCGAGCCATGAGAGCTGCTTCTGCATGTCTTCCTTGCAGGCATCGGGATATACAGCCGGATTGTTGCGGTATTTGTCGATTAGCGGCGTGGTGTCGAGCCATACTATGCGCAAGGTCGTGCCTTTGTGTGAGAATACCTTGGTGTAGTATTTTGCCGGTATCATCCAGCGGCGGCTCACCTTTGAGTAGTCGAGCACAGCCTGTGTGTTGCCGCGGTATTCGTGGTTGCCGCAGACGGGAAACCAGTCGAGCATCAGCTCCGGATGGGAGTAAATGAGTTCGTAGTTGGTTGTCCACAGCGGGTCGTTGACTGATGCCACGCCGTTGAAGTGGTGGATGTCTCCGGCTGCGACTACACATTCCGGTCCGATGGTCTCTGCCATTGTTCCCATCAGTTCGGCGATGGGCTTCTGGTCGTAGTATCCGTTGCGACCAATGTCGTTTGCCATATACATGTTTATCTCGCCTTTCAGTTTCTCCCATTCTGCCGGAGTCTGGGCTTTTGCTGTCATTATGGCAGCGATTACGGCAATTGCTGCAACGGCAATGTTCTTGAATAGTCTGTTCATTTTTTTTCCTTGTTTTATTATTGTTTCCTTTTCTAGTTGTTGTTGCCACAAGACTTTCATAAGCCTAAGGGCAACGACATTTACAGTATTACAGATTCACTTTAATTCCTGCATTTACCTTCACGCCGTAGTATTCCACTTGCATCGTGCGGTCTTTCGTACCCTGATAGTAGCGAAGTGGCTGATTGAGAAGGTTGTTGGCGTTGGCATATACCGTGAACTTCGTTTTCTTGCCCCATGTATAGCTTGCGTTGAGGTCAAGATAGTTCACGCTGTCGTAATAGCGGTCGAGGGCACGGCTCGTGCTCATCTGATCGATAAACGAAGAGGCAAAGTTGTATGACAGGCGCAGGCTCAATCCGAATTTCTCGAAGAAGAGCGAGGCATTTGCCGTGTGTTCCGGCGAACCGGCTACTTTCACGTCGTCGCCGCTTTCTATGCCCAGACGCTCGTTGAAGTTACGCGTTTTGCTGTGGGTATAAGTGTAGTTGCCGTAGAAACCGATACATTTAAGCGATGGGGATATAAAACCGAAATCGCGCTGGTAGGCCGCTTCCACTCCGAACACGCTTGCATCATAGGCATTGATGTTTTGAGTAACCTCGAAGGCTTCGTTGGCATATTTTCCCTCAAGTCCGAGGTCTTTGCCGATATATTTGTTGGATGCCCACTCAACATTCACGTTTTTGATGTCTTTGTAGAAGAGGCCGAGACTCACCAGTCCCACGTTTTTGAAGAAGTGGTCAACGGAGAGGTCTACGTTTATTGCCTTGGCCGGTTTGGTGTTCGGGTCGCCGATGGTAGCCTCGAGATCGGCAGTGTTGAATGTCTTGTTGGCGATGAGGGCAGAGTACTTCGGACGTGAGATGGTTTTTGTTACCGATGCTCTCACGCTGCCGTCCTTCGTATACTTGTATTTCAGCAACAAACTTGGCAGCAAGTCTGTATAGTGGCTTTTATATTCGCCCGTAGGAGTCATTGTGGCGTCGCCTTCCTCAGGCACGTTCACGTTGTATCCGCTCGTCTTCAGGTCGGTGCGCTCAAGGCGCAGACCAACTGTTGCCGAGAGCTTTTTACCTATTTTTTGGTCGAAGCGCAGATAGCCGGCTGTGATACGCTCATTAATCTTATAGTTGCCAGCCTCTTCCTCATAGTTTTCCTCTCCTTTGTATTTAGAGAAGTCTATGTCGCCGAGTGTCTGCTTGGTGATAAACGGCGAGTGTTCGGGATATTGGCTTCCCGGCATGAATCCGTTGCGGATCTGCAGCGATGTGTTGTCGCGCCAGTTGCTGCCGAGCACTTCTTCGGGGTCGTAGTCGAAATACGACTTCGTGCGTTTCTTGTCTTTGGCGGTTAGTTTAGCTCCGAATTTCAGTGTGTTTCCATATAGTCCGGTCGTGATTGGCAGTGTGAAATTCAGTCTTCCCTTCCATTCATTCTCCACGATATCCTGGTTGGCGTTGTTTAGTTCGCTCAGCTTCCAGTTCTTGTCGTCGAGTGCAGGCAACTGCTTCGTGTAATAAGGCTGTTTTCCGCCCACTTCTGCAAAGTTGCTTCCAAGGTCTATACCCTTCAGAGAGTATGCGGCGTAGCGTTCGTTAGGTCTTTCCTCAGTGGCACGCGAATAGCTGCCAGCCCAGTCCACTTTCAGATTTCCGAAATAGTGTTCGCCGTCGAGAGTGAAGTCCATTGTCTGCTGCAGTTCCAGTCGGGCATCCTTGTTGTCGTCGGAGCCGGCTTTGGTTTGCAGCACGACCGACTGCTTAGAGGCTTTGCTGTTCAGTTTCTTGTATGAAATGCGATAGCGGTTCTCCCAGTCGCTGCGGCGGTTGTATATACCTTTGAATGATATTTTGTGTTGTGGGTTGAAAATATAGTCGAGAGCGAGCGAGTAGCTCTGTCGTTCGCGGGTTACATAATATTGTCTGACCTGGGCCTCCTTCAGTTCCAGTTCTTTCTTGTCATTCTCCTCGTATTCAAATTCCGTATTGTCCGATCCTCCAGGCATATACTGATAAGAGGCGGCAGCCATCACTCCCAACTTGTCGTTGAAAAACCTTTGGCCCCATGTTGCACCGAGGTCCCACTCCGGTTTCTGGCTTATCCACGAGAACCCTGACCCCACATTGAAGTTGAGCACCCTATGGCTTGGCGTGTTCTTCGTTACGAGGTTTATCTCTCCGCCAATGGCATCACCGTCCATGTCGGATGTAACCACCTTGTTCAGTTCGATAGTCTGTATCATGTCAGAAGGGATTAGGTCGAGCTGCACGTTTCGTGTGTCGCCTTCGGCAGACGGCATTCTGTTGCCGTTCACCGTAACGGAAGTGAGGTCGGCAGAAGTGCCGCGAACCTGTCCGAATCGTGCCTCCCCCTGGTCATACTGCACATTCACGCCGTTGATTCTCTTCAGGGCGTCGCCGATGTTGGTATCCGGGAATTTTCCCACTTGGTCGGCAGAAACCACGTTCGTTACTCCCATACTCTCCTTCTGCATCTGCATCGCTTTGCGCTGGCCATAGAAAGCACCGGTTACAACAACCTCGTTGAGTTCTTTCCCCGCATCGAGCGTGATGTTCTGCTCCACGCTCTTTTTGCCCACCTTTATGGTGTAAGTCTTTGGTGAGTAACCCACATAGGTGATTTTCACCTTGTATGTGCCTGGCTTCAGATTGGGCAAGGAGTAATAACCGTTGATATCACTTGTCACTCCCGTGTGCAAGTCCTCGATCATCACCGTGGCACCAGGCAACACCTGCTTGTCTGTGTCTGTGATTCGTCCGCGGATATTACCCATTTCCGGACTCTCCGTTACTTCTGCTGCACTGGCTGCTACGGCTGTCATGGCCATGACAAACGCCGATGCGAATAATTTTCTTGATTTCATAAAAACTTAAAACTTCTGTTGTTATCTTGATTACGGGTGCAAAGGTAGGGGCGTAGGGTTACGAACATGTTACAACGGCTTTACGGCTATGCTAATGGAATATTAAAAACTTTTTTCATTTGCAGTGAACATGTTTTTGTTTCTTGTTGTTTGTAGATGTAAGGAAAATGTGTATATTTGCAAATATCTATAATAACGCTTAAATCTTATATATTATGAATGACCGTCAGTCCTTTGATTCTTTTGACGAACTTCTCGCCGCCCTCGAAACGGCAGTTTCTCACCCTATGGATACGGCCTGGTGCATATTCCGCTATCTTCAGAAAAATTACAAGGAGATGGGCTCGGAACAAGTACGTACGCTATTGGCTGCATATATGAAAATACCTGTAGAAAAGCCCTCGCTGATACATTCGTGCATGCTCGGCATGGCTGTGAAGATAAGTGAGATGTATCCGGATTTCCGCTTTCCGCAGTTTCTTGATATGTGGGGATATGAAAAGAACCTAAGACCAGAAGACCGGCAGCGGCAGACGGGTAAGGACGGAAGATCTTATCTCTCGCTAAAGGAGAAGGTGGACCGTCGCCTGCAGTCGTATCTGCTTCATCATCATGATGAGGCAAAGGATGTGGCTGATGGAATAAAGTCGATGTTTGCTGTTAAGGTGTTCGAGAGCATGGTTAATGGCAAAAGGCGATATTTCGTTAAACTTGTAGCTGCCGACGGCATGGAACTTGCCACTGACAGTCATCTATTTCCCTGCAAGCCGTGGGAGATACAGGGAAAACTGTATGATGTTTCTCTGAGAAAATCAAAACAGGGCAACGAACGTGCTGTTGAGGTGGTGTTGTCAAAGAAAGGGGTAGGGGAGGTTTTCCCAACGATGGTAGGATATGTAGAAGGAGTAGACGAGAGCCACGGGCATTATCATATCTATGATGCCCTGTCAAGGCATTTCGTGGCTGAGAAACCGCAGATGATGATTAAGACGGGCGACTTTGTTTCTTTTGCGCCTATAATTCCTGTCGAAGACAAGTTTAAAAGCGCCGCTGTAATCAACGTTCTGTCTCATGACGAGGGATTGACTGCCTTCGGCACCTTCCAAGCCGTTGCGACCTACGTAAACCCCACTGACGGCTATCTTCGCTACCGCATAACATCACAGATAAAAGAAACTCCTGAAGGAAAAATTACAGAAGAGGGCTTTGCCTCGCTCGTAAATGTAAAGGACGACGAGCTGCGCAAGAGCCTAAAAGTTGGCGACACTGTCCGTCTCTTGCTTTTCCTCAAGAGGGGGAAAGACAAGGTAAAGCGTAACCATGTGGCAGCGGTCATCCGAAATTTACTGTAAATTTGCAGTAAATTTCGGATTGAAGTGTTGTTTAAATCGAAATTTATTGCAAATTTGCAGTAAATTTCGATTTGAATAGTGATGAATACATATATAGACAGGAAAATATACCTGTAAAAGCTCATTAATAGAAGAAACAATGGTGAAGTGAAGATTATAACCGGAACTCGTCGTTGTGGAAAGTCATGGCTTCTGAAGAAGGTTTATTACAATTATCTTTTAGCTCAGGGAGTGGCAGAGAAAAACATTATCTGTGTTTCGTTTGATACAGACGAAGACCTGCTCGGCGAAGATATTACTGATCCTATCGTTTTGAAACGCCATTTGTATTCTCGAATAACAAATGACAGCGAGAACTATTATGTCTTTCTTGACGAAATACAGATGGTTGATGGATTTGAGCGCATTGTGAATGGGCTTAATGCGCATGATAATATAGATGTTTATATTACAGGTAGCAACTCGAAGTTCCTTTCAAGCGACTTGAATACTATATTTCGCGGTCGGGGTGATGAGGTGAGGGTTTATCCTTTCTCATTTAAGGAATTCTGTATCGGTCGTACTGAAACCGTAAATGATCTCTGGAAAGAATATTATACTTATGGTGGTATGCCAGCTCTAAGAAATCAGCCTACTCCGGAGCAGAAGATTGCTTACCTGCAGCGATTATGGAATAAGACATATCTTGATGATGTTGTTGAGCGTAATGGGATAAAGAACCGCATTGCCCTTGAGAATATTGTAGATTCACTGTGTTCATCTATCGGCTCGCTTACTAATCCTAACAAAATCAGGAACACGCTGGAAAGCGTACAGCACGTTAAGGTTGATGTCGAAACGGTTGGTTCTTATATGCAATATCTTGATAATGCCTTTTTGTTTGAAGGAGCTCGGCGCTATAATGTGAAAGGACGAAAGTATTATGACAGCATAAAGAAATATTATGTCGTGGATGTTGGTCTGCGCAATGCTCGTCTCAACTTTCGTCAGCAGGAGATAACGCATATTATGGAGAATGTTGTCTACAATGAGTTGCGCATCCGTGGTTATCTCGTTGATGTGGGTGTAGTGGAGAGCCGTGTGATGCGTCAAGGAAAGAGTACCTATCAGCAATATGAGATTGACTTCATCGCTACCAATGGCATCAACAAATACTATATACAGTCGGCATACGCCTTGGCTGATGAAGGAAAGCGTGAGCAGGAACTGATGTCTCTGAAGAAAATCGATGACTCTTTCCGCAAGATAATCATCGTTGGAGACGACATCGCCACATACATCGACGACAACGGTTATGTTTTCATGAGCCTGTTCCGCTTCCTGATGAATGATGATGTGTTGGAGTGAGACAGAGATAGGTATGGTAGGTATTTGATGCTTAGAACGCATAAATCAGCCCCAACTTAAATTGTATAGGCTGGGGCTAATTCGTAGATCCTATGTATCCGTTAATCTTTCCCATTTTATTTCTGTTATATATAGTATTTTTACCAATTTCATCTGTTGTATTTGGAGATATCAAATGAAAGACTTAATTTTGCATTACATATAATATGTAACATAAAATATGTAACCATTGTAAGTCGTTATGGAACAGCTTAATAACCCATTTGTAATCTATGGATATAAGGGAGCGGAATATTTCTGCGACCGTGTAGAAGAGACTAAAACCGTTGCAGGTGCTCTGCATAATGAGCGCAATGTAGTGTTGGTTTCTCCAAGGCGTATTGGCAAGACTGGATTGATTCATCATGTGTTTGAGTATATCCATATAAATGAGCCAGAAGCGATATGCTTCTATATGGACATTAATGCAACACGTAATTTTACTCAGTTCATACAACTTTTGGCAAAGACGGTAGTAGGAAAAGTCGATACTTTCTCTCAGTCTATGATGAGAAAGGTGACAGATTTTTTTTCTGCCTATAAGCCAACCTTATCGTTTGATGAGATTACCGGTTTGCCTACTTTTTCCATTACGGTGTCTCCTGACCAAAAAGAAGACTCGCTACGACGTGTTTTTGAATACCTTAAACAATCGGGAAGGCGTATATATATTGCAATAGATGAGTTTCAGCAAATAGCCGAATATCCGGAAAGCGGAGCTGAGGCTTTGTTGCGTTCCTACATACAGTTTTTGCCTAATGTGTATTTTATATTTGCCGGTAGCAAGCAGCATATAATGACAGACATGTTTCTGTCTGCCAAACGACCGTTCTATCAGAGCTCACAAATTGTAAGTCTATCTGTTGTTGATATAAATAAGTATCAGTCGTTTGCAAACCTCTGGATGAAGGATAAGGGATTGTCGTTTACCAGTGATATCTTTGCTTATCTTTATAATAGTGTAGATGGACAGACTTGGTATGTTCAGGATATACTGAACCGTCTTTACCAAAACGGTAGAGAAATCACAATAAATGAGATTAATGCTGTAATGACAGAACTTGTCAATGAGCAAGAGGTGGCTTTCTGTAATTATTATGATTCTCTTACCGATAATCAGGCACTCCTGTTGTCGGCTATTGCTTGTGAGAGACAGACTTCGTCTGTGTTGTCTCAAGAGTTCATTTCAAAGTATTCCTTGCCGGCAGCAAGCAGTGTCAGTCTTGCTTTAAAGACACTGCTGCAACGGGAGTTTGTATATAAGTATAATAATAAATATATTGTCTATGACCGCTTTTTCGGTATGTGGTTGAGAAGAGTTAGATAGGTAATCTATATTTATCCCCTCACATAATGCGGCATGTCGGCAGGAGTAACCATGGAAATTTCCACTATGCCGCCAACGGTGCCGTCGCCTTTCTTCCATGCCGTCTGGTATATTACTTTGTGCACGCCGTGCTTCTCTATCGTGTATACGTTGCTGCCGCCGGTGGCGAGGATGTGACGGATAATCTCGCGCGAGTGCTCATTGTGGCAGTCGTAGAGGTTCTTGCCTATCAGGTCGCCGTGCTTCTTGTAGGTTTCACGCGACTTGTCGTTCATGTAGATGATGATGCCCTCGGCATCGCATACGGTTACGGCACAGTTCATGCCTTTTGCCCATTCGTAGGTTTCCATTGTTCTTTTTTTTTTTTGTTATTATTATTGGGAGTTTTGGGAGTTCTGGGAGTTCTGGGAGAGCTGGGGTTTCTGGGAGAGTTGGGAGTTATAGGACCTATAAGACTTATAGAACTTATAGGGCCTATAGAGGTTATGGGAAAGAGTTGTTGTCAGTGAGCCTCGAGCCAGTTTCTGCCCCATCCGCTGTCAGCCACAAGCGGTACTTGCATCTTGAAGGCATTCTGCATCTCCTGCATCACAATCTGCTCCACCTTGTCGTGCTCCTCAGGGAGAACGGAGAAGTTGAGTTCGTCGTGCACCTGAAGAATCATTTTTGACTTTATACCCTCAGCCTTGAAGCGACGGTAGATATTTATCATAGCCACCTTGATGATGTCGGCGGCAGTGCCCTGGATAGGGGCGTTGATGGCGTTGCGCTCGGCAAAGCCTCGCACGGTGCCGTTGTGAGAATTGATGTCGGCAAGATAGCGGCGGCGATGGAACAAAGTCTCGGCATAGCCCTTTGCACGCGCCATCTGAATGCTCTTGTCCATATACTCCTTCACCTTCGGGAAAGTCTCGAAGTATCCGGCAATCAGCTGCTTAGCCTCGTCGCGAGAGATTTCCAACCGTTCGGCAAGACCAAACACCGTGATGCCGTAGATGATGCCGAAGTTGGCGCGCTTTGCCTTGGTTCGCTGGTCGCGCGACACATCGTTGATGTCCTCCTTGTATATCTTAGCTGCCGTAGCCGCATGGATATCGTGCCCCTCGCGGAACGCCTCAATCATATTCTCGTCGCTCGATAGATGTGCCATCACTCGCAGCTCAATCTGAGAGTAGTCGGCAGAGAAGAACTCGCAGCCCGGCTCCGGGATGAAAGCCTTTCGAATCTCCTTGCCGTCCTCACCACGCACAGGAATATTCTGCAAGTTAGGATCGCTCGAAGAGAGACGCCCCGTGGCGGTAACAGTCTGATTGAACGACGTATGGATATGCCCTGTGCGCGGGTTGATAAGCTTTGGCAGGGCGTCGACGTATGTGCCCAAGAGTTTCTTCAATCCCCTATGTTCCAGGATGTCGGCAACGATCTCGTGCTTGTGCTTGAGTGACTGGAGCACCTCCTCGCTCGTAACATACTGTCCGGTCTTTGTCTTCTTTGCCTTCTCCACAATCTTTAGCTTGTCGAAGAGCACCTCGCCCACCTGCTTTGGCGAAGCGATATTGAATTCCACCCCAGCAAGTTCGTAGATATGCTTCTCGATATCCTTCATGCGAGCGGTGAGCACGTTTGAAGTTTCCTTCAGTGACTCTGTGTCGATCCTTACTCCATTCATCTCCATCTCGGCGAGCACAGGCATGAGCGGCATCTCGATGTTCCAGAACAAATCCTCGGCACCGTATTTTTTCAGTTCCGGTTCAAGTTTGTTTTTTAATTGCAAAGTAATGTCGGCATCCTCGGCAGCATATTCGTAGATCTGCTCCGGCAGAAGGTCGCGCATGTTTTTCTGCTTCTTCCCCTTCGGTCCGATAAGCTCCTCGATGTGTATCGTCTGGTAGTTGAGATAAATCTCAGCCATGTAGTCCATGTTGTGTCGAAGCTCAGGTTGGATGAGATAATGCGCAATCATCGTGTCAAACATTTTTCCCTTCACCTCGATGCCGTAGTTGCGCAGCACCTCGATGTCGTACTTCATGTTTTGTCCGATTTTCAGAATCTGCTCATTTTCGTAGAGCGGTTTGAAAATATTTACAACCTCTTGTGCCTTTTCCCTCTCGGCCGGCACAGGAACATAAAAAGCCTGTTTTTCTTCCACACTGAAGCTCAAACCCACAAGTTCAGCATTGATAGCCTCGGTAGAAGTAGTTTCCGTGTCAAAACTGATAAAATGTTTTGTAAGGAATAAATCACACAACTTGTGCATATCTTCTTCTTTATCAACGAGTTGGTAGTCGTGAGTCACAGATTTCGAGCTCTGAGAAGGTCCGTTTTTTATCACTTCCGCTCCGTCGGTCGGAAATTCGCCAAACAAATCGAGTTGATTTGAAACTTTTTTTTGCTGTTGTTTAGGTTTGTTAAGAAAGCGTTCCGTGAAGGTCTTAAACTCCAGTTTATTGAAAATTTCTATTATTCTTTTCTCGTCCGGCTCCTTCACCTTCAGTTCATCAAGGTTCAGTTCGATAGGAACATCCGTTTTGATAGTGGCAAGGAATTTGGAGAATTTAATTTGCTCCTTGTTCTCCTCCACTTTTTTCTTCAGTGCCCCTTTCAGTTCGTCGGTGCGCTGGAGTAGGGAGTCGATGCTGCCAAACTGGTTGATAAGTTTTACGGCAGTTTTCTCGCCCACGCCAGGACAGCCCGGAATATTGTCGGCGGCATCGCCCATGAGTCCGAGAAGATCAATAACCTGCTCGGGCGACTCAATATCATACTTCTCCTTTATGCCCTCAGCATCGAGCGTTTCATATCCTCCGCCGTGGCGCGGACGAAACATTTTCACGTTGCCGCCCACGAGCTGCCCGTAGTCCTTGTCGGGAGTGAGCATATAAGTATCGATGCCCTCGCGGTCGGCTTTCTTTGCGAGTGTTCCCACCACGTCGTCGGCTTCAAAGCCTGCCACCTCCAACACCGGGATACGCATAGCTGTGAGAATATCCTTGATTATAGGCACCGCCTTGCGGATATCCTCTGGCGTCTCCTCGCGCTGCGCCTTATACTGCTCGTAAGCCTCGTTGCGGAATGTGGGACCGTGAGGGTCGAAAGCCACGCCCAGATAAGTGGGCTGTTCCTTCTGCAGAACTTCGTGGAGAGTATTGCAGAAACCCATCACCGCCGACGTATTCAGTCCCTTGGAGTTGATTCTCGGATTCTTTATGAATGCGTAATACGACCTGTAAATCAGGGCGTATGCATCAAGTAGGAATAATTTGTCCATATTATTATGTTGTTCTTTTTTATATCATATATAGTTGTATATCCCGTTGCCGTAGGCCCTCAAACGAGAGCAAACATTGCAAAAATGTTGTGAGCTGCAAAGAATATCGTGTAAAATTACTGTTTTTTTCTGATTAATCAGATAAAATAATTAATTTTGTATCAAATTTCATTCAATGGACTATATTTCACGCATAAAGCAACCGATTGAGAGCGAACTCTCAGACTTTAACGAGCTTTTCAATGAGGCCTTGTCGCATACCGACGGACTCCTGTCGCAGGCTCTGGCATATATCCGCCAGCGCACGGGAAAACGTATGCGTCCGATGCTGATTTTGCTTATGGCGCGCAACTACGGTAGCGTGTCGGAGGTAACGCAGCATGCAGCTGTGGGACTGGAACTGCTGCATACCGCCAGTCTTGTACACGATGATGTTGTGGACGAGAGCGAAGAGCGTCGCGGACAGGCTTCGGTAAATGCCACGTATGACAATAAAGTGGCAGTACTCGTAGGCGACTATCTTCTGTCTACGGCTCTTCTACATGTGGCTTATACAAGGAATACGGATATCGTAAGATATCTTGCCGAATTGGGCAGGACTTTGGCAAGTGGAGAAATTTTGCAATTGTCGAATATCTCAAATGAAAAAATATCCGAAGATGTTTATTATCAGGTAATTAAGCAGAAAACGGCAGCTCTTTTCGAGGCATGTTGCGCAATAGGAGCTTTGTCGGCTGGTGCAAGCGAAGAGGATATTGAGCTTGCGAAGCTTTTCGGACAAAATCTCGGTATTATCTTTCAGATACGTGATGATATATTTGATTATTACGACTCTACGGAAATCGGAAAGCCTACGGGTAATGATATGGCAGAAGGCAAGCTTACACTTCCTGTTATTTATGCCCTTAATTCTACAGAAGATTCTGAGATGAAGGAACTTGCCTATAAGGTTAAGGAACGTTCGGCTTCGCAAGAGGAAATACACCGTCTCGTTGCTTTTGCAAAGGCTAACGGCGGAATTGAATATGCGGAGCAACGGATGAATGATTTCCATCAGGAGGCAATGAGATTCATCGATGTTCACGTAAAGGATAAAGAACTGAAAGACAGTCTTGTGGCTTATCTTGACTATGTTGTAAGGCGCGATAAATAGCTAAAAAAAATATAAAAATAAAAGTTCTCATACGGAAAACGTTGTCTGTATGAGAACTTTTGTTTTTGTAGGTCATTGACTTACTTCGCAATCTTTATAGTTCTTTCGCCTTCTTTTAAGATATAGATGCGTTTCTCGGAGTTAGATGGAATATTGTCCACCTTCTCTCCATTAATGCCGTATATCGCTTTATTTTGCGTTCTGCTGCTGTCTTGCGTCGTGTCCTGTATTCCTGTTGTTTCAGATGCGTAATCGATATAGCCCCAATATTCAACTTTTGCAGTAGGTTTATACTCATTGGTGTTTTTATCCTTCATGTTTGTTGTCATGCTTTTCTTGAGCACGCTGTTGTCGGGTAGGGTATAGTACTCGTAGTCGTAGGTAATCGATTGGTTAAGATCGTCGGCAGAGATACTGGTAGACACATCTCCTGCGATATCGCCCAGATCTCCGCTTGTAGTGCCCGAAGTCTCGGTCTTTATGCAGTCGCCGTGTTCATTGTTTGTAGAGACGGTTTTTGCCGTTAAAGCATTCTGTCCCATGGAGTCCATACTGATATCAGTCTCGCTGCTTCCATATTGGTCGGTGATGTTAACCGTCATAACCATCTTCATCAGACTCTGTCCGAGAGCCGTCATGTTAACCTCCATATTTGTTTTAGTTTCCTCGTAGGTTCCTTTTACAGTTCCGTTAATAGGCAGGTTCATTCCCATTATAGGCATAGTCATTGTCAGTGTTGCCGACTCAATCTGATTGTCGCCGTCAGACAGGAAACCTTCCATATTGTCGAGCGAGAAGCTGAATAGCTTGTTTTCATTGTATTTGTGCCATTTCAGAATGGTAACGGATACAGGGATGCTGATGTTCTCTCCGTCGTCGCCTTCCTCTTCTATAGTGGTGGAAATCTTGTTTAGTTTTCCGCTGATAATAGCATATTCAAAGTCTACTTCCATCTCTTTTTCCATGCTCTTCGTTTCTTCATCGTATGTGTATACTATTTCCTTCGTCACGCGTCCCTTATTGTTTTTTGTCAGCTCCACCTCAGATGTTACAATGGGGTTAGTCCAAGATTTTGAAGCCTCGTCCCAGGAGTAGCTTGTTGTCTTTGTAACGAATCCGTCGAGAGAGTCGTCGTAGCTGTATTCCACCCTTTCCGTTTTGTCAGCTCCTGTTGTTTCGGTAGCCGTAACGTAGCCTTTCTGGTTATATTCCGTCTTTGTAGTTGATGAGAATTTCCATGCATTATCCTCATAAACATAATCTGTTGTGTGTGTCGGTTTTGTTGTAGCGGAGTTCATATTGGCAAAGTTTCCGTCGTAGTCAGCCTTGGCAACTCTTCCGTTTAGCAGCGCTTTTATTGCGGATTTCACGTTCATTATCGACATCCTTGTTTGAGCTGTGGCTGATGTTGTAGAGAACGTCAATGCAGCGACAGCAAAAAAGCTAAAATACTTCATAAGCATGAATTTTATTTAAATGTTATACAATTATTTGTTATCCGAAATGATGAATTGTCGTGTTGTCTTATGTTAGTAATGGATAATATTGAAGAAAAGCAGAAAAGGCCTCAATATTCTTTCAAAATTAAGAATATCGAAGCCCTGCTCATAATGTTTTGTTTAGAAGAATTTAGTTTCCTGTCCTTCAATCTCGCTCAGCAGCATGTTTGCCAGGCGACTTGTGCCCAGGCGGAACCACTTGTTTGTGAGCCATTTCTCGCCAAGCACCTCTTTCACGATGGTGTAGTAGATAAGGGCGTCCATCACGCTGTTGATGCCTCCGGCAGGTTTGAAACCAATCTGTATGCCCGTTTCGTCGTAGTATTCCTTAATAGCCTGGCACATTACGTAGGCAGCCTCAGGAGTGGCAGCAGGCTCAAGCTTTCCTGTAGAAGTCTTGATATAGTCGGCACCGGCATACATGGCGATGATAGAAGCCTTCTTGATGTTCGATGCGGTCTTCAGACAGCCAGTTTCGAGGATAACCTTCATGGCATGCTCGCCGCAAACCTGTTTCAGTTCGCTGATTTCGTCGGCAACGCCCTCATAGTCGCCGCTCAGAAACTTGCCCACGGGCATAACGATATCAATCTCTGTAGCGCCGTCTTTTATAGCCAGTGCAGTCTCGGCAACCTTCACCTCGATAAGTGCCTGAGACGAAGGGAAACTGCCCGATACGCAAGCTATCTCAACGCCGTCTATCTCCAATGTTTCGCTTACTACCTTTGCGAAGCAAGGATAAACGCAGATTGTGGCAACATGTGGCAGATCGCCGTAAGCCTCGTCAAACTGGTTTACGCGCTCTGTAAAGGCAAGAACGCTCTCCTCCGAGTCGGTAGTCTTCAGTGTGGTCAGTTCGATGCTTCCCATAAGGAATTTCTTCACGTCGAGGTTGTCGTTCTCGTGCACTTTCTCGGCAATGATTTTCTTCACCGCCTCGCGCACTTCGTTGTCGTCGAGATTAGTGTTGTATTTGCTCAGTGCCTCTTCGTATTTGTCTGTTTTCGGAGCGTTGTCGCCGATCTTCTTGATAATGCTTTCGCTCTTCGGATTTTCTTTTTCTGTCATCATAGTGTTATTCTTTTTATTTGGTTTATATTTATTCTTGTTCGGCTTTTTCTTGTAGTTTTGGCGATATGGAATTTCTGTCGGGTAGGGCAGAATAGCCTGATAATTTAGGGTTGTTCAGATGTCTCTCCTTGTCCCTCCGGGTCTTCTTTTCAAAGCTTTTTTTCAGTTCCTCGGTCAGGTCCACTCCTGTTTGGTTTGCAAGGCAGATAAGCACCCACAATACGTCTGCCATTTCTTCACCGAGGTTTGGCTTCTCGCCCTTCTTAAAGCTCTGGTCGCCGTATGTCCGGGCAATAACCCGTGCCAATTCCCCCACTTCCTCTGTCAAACAGGCCATGTTGGTGAGCTCGGAAAAGTATCTCACGCCATAGGTCTTTATCCAATGGTCCACCTGCTCCTGTGCTTCCTTTATTGTCATCTTAGATATGATATTATGTCGATGATTAAAATTATAACACAGCCAATGCTGAGTATCAAATTGACTGTAAACATCCACCACGGACTGGCTTTTTTCCTGTTTTGCCCAATATTTGCAGCTATAAGACTGACGCAAAGGAATGCCCATGATATGGTACTTAAATATTCTTCTTTAAACCATAATTTGTTTGTTATTCCTATAAGCAGGAACATTAAGAATGAGCATTGCTCTATATATGATTGTAGCTTACTTTTTTCCATAATTCTATTCCTTGTTCTTTGTGTCCATACAAATAGTTACCGGTCCGTCGTTGAGTAGTTCTACCTTCATGTCTGCCCCGAATTCCCCGGTACCTACGGGTTTGCCTAATGCCGCGCTCAGGTCCTTGCAGAACTTCTCGTATAGCGGAATGGAAATATCGTGTGGCGCAGCATGAATCCATGATGGGCGGTTGCCTTTCTTTGTGGATGCCATGAGCGTGAACTGGCTAACCACTATTATGTCGCCGCCGTCGTCGAGAATAGAGCGGTTCATAACGCCGTTCTCGTCGTCGAAAACACGCAAGTTTACCGTCTTTTTCACAAGCCAGTCAATATCCTCCTGACCGTCCTCGCAACCTATGCCGAGAAGAATCAGAAAGCCTTTTCCGATACTTGCTTTCGTATTGCCGTTTATCGTTACCGATGCGTGGCTCACGCGTTGTATTACTACTTTCATCCTTTATTGTTTTTTCCGCTTACAAAGTTAGTTTTTTATTGTTTCCCTTGCAAACTATTCCCCAATAAAATGCTTTCTTATTATCTCAGCCTTTTGCTTTCCTGTTACTTCAGCCAGTTCTTCGACACTACTCTCACGTATCTTTTTCACTGTTTTAAATGCCTTCAGGAGTGCGTCTTTTGTCTTCGGACCAATTCCCTTGATGTCGTCGAGTTCGGAGTGCAGAGCGTGTTTAGAACGCTTGTCGCGGTGAAAAGTAATGGCAAAGCGGTGTACTTCGTCCTGAATGTGTGTAAGCAAGTGGAAAAGTTCGCTGTCGGTCTTCATTCCTACCACCTTTGGCGGAAAACCGTAGAGCAGTTCGTTGGTGCGGTGGCGGTCGTCTTTAGCCAGTCCGGCAATAGGAATATCAAGGTGTAATTCATCCTCTACCACCTCTCTCACAACCTCCATCTGTCCCTTACCTCCATCGGTAATTATCAAGTCGGGCAGCGGCTGTTCTTCTTCCATAAGTCGTGTGTAGCGGCGCCTTACCACCTCCTTCATCGAGGCATAATCATCCGGTCCCACCACGGTTTTGATGTTGTATTTACGATAGTCCTTCTTGCTCGGCTTCATTTTTTTGAACACCACGCAGGCTGCCACAGCATCAGTTCCGCTTATGTTTGAGTTGTCGAAACACTCTATCTGATACGGCATTTTGGGTAGTTTCAGCGCCTGTTGTATTTCCTTCATCAGGCGTACCGCCTTTTGTTCAGGATTAAGCTTTTCTGCTTGTTTCAAGCGGTCAAAGCGATACTGCTTGCCGTTCATCTCGGAGAGTTCAAGTAGCGTGCGTTTGTCGCCGCGTTGCGGTATGGTGATAGTAATACCTTCGAGTGGCAGTTCTATTTCATAAGGAACAACGATTTCCTTTGATGTACTGCCCAATTTTTCCCTTATCTGCACAATAGCGAGCGGCAACAGCTCTTCGTCTGTCTCGTCAAGTTTCTTCTTGAATTCAAAGGTGAAAGCTTGGTTAATGTTGCCGTTGGTAACGTGGATGTAGTTTACGAAAGCCAGATTGTCGCTGTCAGTAACCGAGAATACGTCTACATTATTTATAGTATGACTCACGACCTCGCTCTTTGAGCAGAAATCCTTCAGAAGCATGTATTTCTTCTTTATCTCTTCTGCTTCCTCGAATTTCAGTTCTTCGGCAAGACTTTGCATCTCGTCGAAAAGCATTTTTTCCACGTCCCGCGTATTTCCTTTAAGAATTTCCCTCGCTTGGTTGATATTCTTCATATATTCATCGTGAGATTGCTTCCCGATACAAGCCCCACCGCAGTTTTTGATGTGATAGTCCAGACAAGGACGGTATTTCCCTTGTCTTATGCCTTCTTCTGTTATAGGCATACGGCATGTACGAGGTTTATAGAGCTTCTTTATAATGTCCAAAAGTCCGTACATAGTTCCTACATGACTATATGGTCCGTAAAACGTACCGAATTTTTTGTTTATAACTCTTGTCTTGAATATTCTCGGATAGAATTCCTTCGTAATACATATAGAGGGATAAGTCTTTCCGTCTTTCAAGAGAATGTTATATTTTGGCTGGTATTTCTTTATCAGGTTGTTTTCAAGCAACAGAGCATCCTCTTCAGTGTTCACTACGGTATATGTAATGTCCCAAATCTTGCTTACAAGAACTTTAGTCTTATATCTGTCCACCTCTTTATGAAAGTAAGACGATACACGGTTCTTTAGATTTTTAGCTTTGCCTACATATATTATAGTGCCCTCCTTGTCGTAGTATTGATAGCTGCCCGGTTTGCCTGGCAAGTTACTTACAATACCTCTCAGATGCTCAAGTCTCTTTTCATTTTCTTCTTTTGTCATTTTCTCTAAGTGCTTGTTTTAAAGAACTTTTCTTCTTTGATGTTTCACGTGAAACTTTAAGGCTTCTTTCTCCTTGCTTGTTTTCCTTATTACCCTGCTAAGAGGTTAAAGCGAAGATTGTAGGCGCCTTGTTCCAAGATCAAGGCAAAGATAATAAACAAATTCTTCTGCGCCAAATCTATGTCGGATATTTTATTTGTTGCTTGTTCTTCTTCTCTGGCATTTCTTTGCTTCTATTCTAAATTCGAGTTATAATTTGATAAAACGGAACTCTATTTTTTGCAGTGATTTTTTAACGCTTGTAGATGTGGATGTATGTTTCTCTTCATGCGCTGCAATATATAAACGAAATTAATCAAAAGAAGAAAAAAGCAAGTTTTTGGTTTATATAAAAATCAAGAGCATTTTTGGGGAGGCTGTTTCATTTTATGATTTTTCATAAGTAGCTATTCACAATTAGTTTATACAAACAACAAAACATTTATATTTAAAACAACCGTAACAACATATACAACCCAAACGACTTTCATGCTTGTTACGCATGCTGCATGTTGTACTTGTTGTATAAGT
>DCBP01000002.1:30665-38916 GCA_002314055.1 Prevotella sp. UBA1104 | reverse complement strand
CTAAGAAGAATTCTGGAATCCTGATTTATGCTAATCCTACCGACGCCGAACCGCAGTTCCAGTCGCCGGCATTCTCTGCCACAGAGGTTACTTACACCTTCACCGTGCAGAAAGACTGCGACAAGCTATACTTCGGACGCTTCGGCGGCAGCTCTACCTATGTTACAGGTCTCACCATCGTTCGTCCGGGCACTACCGGCGAGAAGACCCGCCTAACGGCAGCGTTTGCCAAGAACAGCGACGTTATCATCAACAAAACCGACAACTACACCGTAGACCTGCCGGCACTGACTGTAATGGCTGGCGAGGAGGAGCTGGCAGCAGACCAATACAGCGTGGTATACTCTTCAAACGACGAAGCCATTGCCAGCGTTGCCAACGGCAAGATTACGGTGAAGACTACAGGTACGGCAACTATCCTTGCCACTGTTACTCCAACGGATGCCAACAATTATGAGGGCTGTACTGCCACCTACACAATCACCGTGAAGGAGCAGACGCCGCTGAACATCTCTGTAAACGATGTGAACATCAACGTTACCGATGCCAACTACAAGCAGCCTATCATCAAGGTGTATGGCGACGACGACAAGCTCTTGACGCTGGGCACAGACTACACACTCTCTTACTCTGTCGAGGGAACTAACGTTAGCGTGGAGAACGGCATGCTGAAGGTTGCCGGCGAGAAATACAAATGGACTGAGGGTACATCTACCATCACCGTTACCGCCACTCCTACCCCATCGCTCGGCGAGACTTTCAAGGCTGGCACGATGACGTTCCTCTACAACGTGGTGAAGGGTAAGCTGACTCCTACGTTCCTTGCAAGTTTCACCACCACGGGCGAGGCTATCAAGATTAAAAAGTATGACAGCAAGACGAACAAGAACAACAAGACATTCCGCGTTCCGCTTATCTACGACGGAGAGGATGTGAGCGAGTATTTCAAATACACATATAAGGTGACTGACACTAACGGTAATGAAGTTACTAACAAGAACAACAAGACAAACGGCAATGAGTTCACGTTCCGTCCTGACAATGAAGGCGACTTCACCATCTCTGTATCGGCCACGCCAACTACAAAGGACAATGACGACTACTCTGAAGTTTACAACACACCGGCTTCTATCTCATTCAAGGTGAATGTAAGCGCTTCTTACATCAGACCTGTTATCACGTTCAACCCGGAGACAGTGCAGATGTACACCGGAACCGCCGAGGGTGCACCGGATGTTATCGTAACCGACGGAACCAACGAACTTGAAGAAGGCACAGCCTACTCTCTGAAGTGGATTTCGTTCACTCCAAGCTTTGTTAAGGTAGACGAGAAAAACGGCAAGCTGGAGGCAGTGAACGAGGGTAACGGTAGCGTGCGCGTCACGGTGAAGGGCGAAAACCTCGAAACGATGACGGCATTCCTCACGGTTTATGTAGACGACCCTGCCGTTTACCGCGCTAAAGACAAAGACAACGACGGTGTTGCTGTTGCTTACGGCAACCAGAAGCAGATGTGGAACCAAGACAGGACAATGTCGGTTACTCTCGGCGGATGGATGTTCCCGAACGACGTAACTGAAGGACTGAAATACGATTCTAACGAAGGACTGAGTAAAAAATACAAATGGGCAGACAAGGCTTCGCAGCCTAAATGGAAGATGAGCGGATTCAACCGCTTCGTGTCTGGCGAAAGCAGTAAAAATGCCCGTCAGGAGGATGGCTCTAACGCTCTGGTTAACACTACAATGATTTCTACTGCCGACTTCAAGACTAAGGGCGAAGTAGTAGACAGAATGTTCAACGTGCCTTGCTCTGGTTCTTACCTCGTGTTCAACCCGGCGACCAACGGAACCGTGAACGTGCATATCTTCCAGAACGGTGCGTTCGACAGCGGCGTTTACCGTCCACAGCGCCGTGTGTTCGTGATGGACGAACAAGGAAACTTCGTACAGTCTACTCCTGAGATTGAGAATGCCAACGGTAAACCTACCGGCGGACTGAAGGCTCTGAGCAACTTCAAGTGGGATATCAATCCTAATGGTGCAAACACCGATCCTAGTATCGAACAGGTGAGAAGCCACTTCAAGGGAATCCCTGCAGACTTCGACATGACTGAGGAGAAGTTCCAAAACAACGTATTGGAGAGCAACCTGTCGGCAGATATCGTTCCTAACGCTGCTTACAAAGAAGACGTTGAGGGTTCAAACGGATGGTGCGTGCTCGCCGACTCGCCTGTAACCTACACATTCAAAGTGAAGGCCGGCAAGACCTATTATCTGTGGAACTTCGGTTCTAAGATTGGCTTCTACGGATTCTCGTTCGAGGAGGATGCTACAAAACCTGAGATTGACGATGTAACATACGACGAGGCTGCTACCGGCAACAAAATTGAATCTACACCAGCAGGCCACATGGCTAAGGTTTCTATCAACCGTCATATCAAACAAGGCATTTGGAACGCTTGCGTTCTGCCATTCAGCCTCAACAAGCATCAGGTGGACGCTCTCTTCGGAGACACTTATATGATGGGATGCGAGAACGGTACGCAGATTCTATACTTCGACCATGTAGACGCAAATGGCAAGGTTTGGTTCGTGCGCCATGCTTACAACACTATCGTGGCTAACAAGCCGTTCCTTATCAAGCCTACAAAGGATGTTGAGACAATCAACACTGCTGACTGCGCTGATTATCCTTATGTTACTATCGAGGCTCCAGAGGGCAACAAACCTGCTGACTGGTGCAGCGACGGCAAGTATGCATGGGTGTCAAGCTATAACAACGACATGACTCTCGCAGAAGGCGACGGTTATATCGGCGGTACATCAGGCAGCTTCATCCAAAGCACTAAAAACGACGTCAAAGTAAAGGGATTCCGCGGTTATCTAAAGGGACTCACTCCTGAAGCTAAAGCTCATGCTTTGAGCACTGCAACAAGAAGCAACACCGAGGAGAATGGCTCTACAACATTCATCGAGGGATTGACTATCGACGCTGAAGGAAACATAGTTCCCGTGGCAACCGACGGTAAGGTTTACAACATCAACGGACAGGTTGTTGCCGATGGCATGAAGAATTTGAATGCACTGCCAAGCGGTGTTTATATCATTAACGGAAAGAAATACGTAAAATAAACAGAAATGAAAAAAGAATATAAAGCTCCAATCATCTGTATCCATACAATCCAGACAGAGTATCTGCTTCTGGATACATCGGGAACAGGAACAACTGACAATACTGGAGGAGGTGGTTCTAGTACTACCGTAGATACAAGCAAAGATCAAGAAGGACCAGCCAAGCCTAACTCCGGCTTAATGGACTGGGACGACGAGGAATGGTAACCTCTATGGAATGATACCATACTAAGCTTATATAACTCCGTGGGGGCTGATGCTATTGACAGCATCGGTCCCCATTTTTTTATTTGTCTATATAATCTTCCCCTCCCCCGCCTCCCCATTAGATAAAATCCTCACGCTCGGAAGAACAAACAAGCTTGTTCTTCTCTCGCTTAATCGGATTTTTCCGGGGGCGGAGCAGTTACCTTTGATTGCTATAAAGACTTGCATACTTATCAGTATTTATTCGATAAACAAGACATTAATAACAGAAGTTGTTTCTGATTTAGTGAGTGAGTTATAAGAGTAACTGCTCCGCCCCCGGAGGGGGAGGCGGGGGAGGGGAAGAGTGCTCCCAAGTTGTTTCTGTTGTACATGTTGTTTTTGTTGTTTTTTTTAAGGTTATGAGGGGTGAGGGTAATTATTTACCCCTCACCCTACCCCTCACCAACCTATATTATTGACATACAAACACTTAGACTGCAAGTGTGAGGGTGTGAGGGTAAAACCACCGAAAAACATTTTTTTCAAGTTTCTCTATACCAATTAGAAGAAAAACATTTGGAACATAAGGAAGAAAAGAGTATTTTTGCAAAAAGAAAATATAGAGAATATGAATACGATAACATTAGATTTAAATATTCCTGCCGATTTTAATGTAGATTTGGACGCACTGAAATCTGCAGCAACAGACTATATGCAAAGATACATATATATGCTTCAGACTGCAAAAAAAGCAAAAACACGAAACAAAGAGTCTTCGGCTATAAGGGAGCTTAGGGGATGTATCTCATCTGATTTAAAGTATGACGAGATGATAGAAGAAGCACTGACAAATAAATACAAGCTATGAAACTGTTTTTCGATACGTGCACAGTAATAGACTACTTATGCAACAGACAAAACGGCGACCGCATTGAGCAGATTCTAATTAAGGCAGAAAAAGAAAAATGGGAATGTTTTATATCTGTCGGTTCTTTCTATACTTTGACTTATCTAATAGAACTCAATCTGAAACGCCAAGGATATCCTGATAAACAAGAAAGAATTGAAGAACTAAGAAATATTCTTGACAAAATATTGTCAATATTCTCCATTGCCGAAATTAATTCTATTGATTTACATGCTTGCATAAAGAATTATAGCTTTACAGATTTGGAAGACTGCTATCAATACAGGGCTGCATTGAATGCAAAATGTGATTATCTAATAACAGCAAATATCCGCGACTTTAAGGATGCTGACAACACCCATATAAAAATCATAGAGCCTTCCGAATTCTTTTAAAACAAATTGGCTATAAGAAGAAAAACATTTGGAACATAAGGAAGAAAAGAGTATTTTTGCAAAAAAGAAATAATATTAAACAGACAAACAATGAACACAGTATATACTACATATTCACTGAACATCCCAACAAGCGACGTAACGCTATTAAAGTCGCTAGCAAAGAAATTCGGATGGACAACGAAGAAGGAGAGGGTTCACAAAGAAACACGACTCGACTCGGCGATACAAGCAACAAAACAGGAGAAGCTGTTTGAAACAAACGATATTGACGAATTGATGGATAGTCTGATGAAATGAAATACACTGTAAAATATTCCTCTCTTTTCAAAAAGTCCTTCAAGAAATGCATAAAGCGAGGATTTGACGCAAATGCATTTCGAGAGGTTATCAACATTTTGGCCAACGACGGTTGCTTGCCACAAAAATACAAACCTCATAAGCTAAAAGGCAATTACATGGGATTTTGGGAATGTCATATCCGCTCGGACTGGCTACTTATATGGCAACAAAACGACAATGAACTAACATTAATATTAACCGATACCGGAACACACTCCGACCTTTTTTAATTTTCTCCTTATCACAAACAGTTTGCTGCAATAGAAAGAAGAAAAACATTTGGAACATAAGGAAGAAAAGAGTATTTTTGCAAAAAGAAAATATAGAGGATATGAATACAATAACTATAGACAGCAACATATATAAAGAGGCTGAGATTTTTGCACACAAGCATAATCTTAGTCTTAAGCAAATAGTAGAGAAATATTTGTCGCAACTCTCTAATATAACATTTACAAAAGAGGAAAAATACAAACTACCAAAACATTTGGAAAGTATGGGGGGATGCCTTTCTGACGTGAAAGATCAAAATGACGACAAATTAAATTATCTATTAAATAAATATAAATGAAAGTTTTTCTTGACACAAATGTCATACTGGATTTTCTCATGAAACGAGAACCGTTTTTTGATGATGCAAAAACGATAATGGCTTTAGGTTACAACAAATGTTATGATTTATATATTTCTTCTCTATCATTCTCAAATATAGCTTATATTGCAAGAAAAAAATTCCATGGAGAAAATCTATATAAAATATTTGAAGGAATAAGAGAAATATCCGAGGTCACAACAATAGACGGTAGAGCTATAGATTCTGCTATACAGCTCAGAGCTGACGATTTTGAAGATGCATTGCAGTATTTATCAGCAAAGAATAACGGTATTGACTGTATTGTAACCAGAAATATAAAAGATTTCAGCTTTTCCGATATAGAAATACTAACGCCTAAAGATTTTCTCTCAAAATATATTTAACTAATATATTCTCCTATCTGTCATATCTTCATTTAATCCTTATCACCATCGTCTCCGGATCAAACTTTAATCCCGGTTTGTCGATAAAGCGAGACAATGTGCCATCGGCGGCAAGAGAACGGGGAGTGCCGGTTGTTACTCCGTCGGGCATCATCACCCACAGTTCATCGGCTATCTGAAGGGCAAGCTCAAGGTCGTGGGTGGAAAGGAATATTGTTTTCCCCTCCTCATGACACAGGCGATGGAGCATCTGCAAGGTGTCCACCTTACTGCCATAGTCGAGAAACGACGTAGGTTCGTCGAGATATATAATACTTGTCTGCTGAGCAAGAGCCTTTGCCGTCATCATCTTCTGCCGCTCACCGTCGCTCAGCGTATGCACCATACGCGAGGCAAGACGACTGATGCCAACCATCTCGAGGCTTTCATCCACTATTTTATTATCCTCTTCGGTCAATCGCCCGAAGAAGCCGGTGTAAGGACTGCGTCCCATCGCCGCCATCTGAAAGACGGTGAGGTTCTGAACCTGCGGACGTTCCGTCAGGACTACACCGATAACCCTTGCCAATTCTTCGCGTGAATACTCCGCAATCTCCCTCTCGCCTATCATTATTTCGCCAGCCAACTTAGGCTGAAATGCAGAGATCGTGCGCAGCAAGGTAGACTTGCCGGCACCGTTGCTGCCGATAAGACAGGTAAGTCTGCCGGGCATAATCTCGGCATTGATATTCTGCATCACGGTATATGTCTTCTTGCCGTGGCGATAGCCGATAGAGAGATTGCGGAGAGTGATGTTCATATTTTTATTTACGTTATTAAAGTTTCGTATTTATTTCTTCCCCTCCCCCGCCTCCCCTTCCAGGGGCGGAGCGATTACCTTTCTTATGCCAACACTACTTTACGTTTGCCGTTTACTCTTTGTGGCAATCAATGGTAACTACTTCTCCCCTGGAAGGGGAGACGGGAGAGGGGAAGAATGTAAATAAGAAAGTTTTTTACTTCACATTACCAACTTTTATCAGATACTCTGCAATCTGAACGGCATTGAGAGCCGCTCCCTTGCGAATCTGGTCGCCGGTGAGCCACAGGGTGTTACCGTTGTCGTCGGCAAGGTCCTTGCGGATACGACCTACGTATACATCATCCTTGCCGGCAGTTTCGAGAGGCATAGGATAAACATAGTTCTGGGCATCATCCTTCACGGTTACGCCCGGTGCTGCCTCGAGAGCCTTACGAATCTGCTCAACAGAGAGAGGCTGCTCGGTTTCGAACCATACACTCTCGGAATGGGCACGGAGGGAGGAAACACGAACGCAGGTAGCACTGGTACGTACGTCGGAGTGCATAATCTTGCGTGTCTCGTTGAACATCTTCATCTCCTCCTTGGTATAGTCGTTTGGCATCATCTTGTCAATCTGCGGAATGACATTGTATGCAAGCTGGTGAGGGAACTTCTCAATATGGTCGGTCTTGCCGGTCTCAACGAGATCCTTATACTGCTGCTGAAGCTCTGCCATGGCTGCTGCTCCTGCACCGGAAGCACTCTGATATGAAGCGATGTGTATCTTCTTGATATGGCTCAAGTCGTCGATTGGTTTCAAAACCACTACCATCATGATTGTGGTGCAGTTTGGATTGGCAATGATGTTGCGCGGACGGGTCAGGGCATCCTCGGCATTTACCTCTGGCACTACCAATGGCACATCATCACACATACGGAAGGCGCTGGAGTTGTCGATCATCACGGCTCCGTATTTTGTTATCGTCTCGGCAAACTCCTCGGATGTTCCGCCGCCGGCTGAAGTGAAGGCAATGTCTACATCTTTGAAGTCATCGTTGTGCTGAAGGAGCTTCACTTCATACTCCTTACCCTTGAATGTATATTTACTGCCTGCCGAACGGTGGGAACCGAACAGCACGAGATCGTCCATCGGGAAATTTCTCTCTGCCAGGATGCGAAGGAACTCTTGTCCTACGGCACCACTTGCACCTACAATTGCTACTTTCATATTTCAGTTGTTATATATTGTTAGAATATTTGTAATAAAAATCTTAATTATTATTGCAAAAGTACAACTTTTAAGATACATCTCGGCGTTTCTGACATTTTTTTTGCATCTTTGCAGTTAATTTAAGCATCTTATAGAGAAAATGATAGCCAATTTAGTCCATTATTTGCCAATTACCGACCCGACGTTGATTTTCTTCGTCGTGCTCGTCATTATCCTTGCAGCACCTATCGTGATGGGCAAGCTGAGGATTCCGCATATCGTGGGCATGGTGCTCGCCGGGGTGCTCGTGGGCAA
>DCBP01000002.1:20646-30539 GCA_002314055.1 Prevotella sp. UBA1104 | reverse complement strand
TATTATATCATGTTCCTCGCCGGACTGGAGATGGACATAGAGGGACTGAAGAGTAACGGGATTAAGATTGTATTCTTCGGACTGCTGACTTTCCTTATTCCTTTCGGACTGACTTACTGGACGGGGACGGAGATTATCGGATACAGTCCTACGGCATCACTGCTGCTCAGCAGTATCATGGCGTCGAACACGCTTATCGCCTACCCTATCGTTTGCAAATACGGATTGCAGAAGCATCCAACGGTAACGATGTGTGTCGGTTCGTCGATGATTGCCCTGACGCTTGCCCTTGTGGTATTGGCAGCTATCGTAGGCTCGTTCGGCAGTGGTGCGGGAGTGGCTTTCTGGGCGTTGTTTATAGTGAAGATTGCAGTATTCGTGGCGGGCGGCGTTTATCTCTTGCCAAGATTGGCTCGATGGTTTCTGAGGAGATTCTCGGATGCCGTGGCACAGTATATTTTTGTTATGGCACTGCTGTTCCTCAGTGCGGCGGTGTCGAGTCTTATCGGACTGGAAGGGGTGTTCGGGGCTTTCTTTGCCGGACTTATCCTCAACCGCTTTATTCCGCATGTTTCGCCACTGATGAACAGAATTGAATTTATCGGCAATGCCTTGTTTATACCGTATTTCCTTATCGGAGTTGGAATGTTGATAAACGTGAGGGTGCTCTTCTACGGATGGCACACGGCTTTCGTTATCTTCTGCATCATCTTCTTCGGCACTCTCGGCAAGGCTATTGCGGCTTATCTCTCGAAATGGGCGTTCAACCTGCCGTGGTCTAACGGCAATATGATGTTCGGACTTACATCGGCGCATGCCGCAGGCTCCATCGCTATCGTGATGGTGGGAATGAAACTTGCCACTTCGCCGGGGGAATATCTCGTTGACTCGAATATGCTGAACGGTGTGGTGATAATGATTCTCTTTACATGTATCATCAGTTCGGTGGTTACCGACAATGCTTCGCGAACTATTACTCTTACCGAGAGTCTGCACGGCACGGAGGAGAAACGAGGCGACGACGAGAAGATTCTTATTGCCCTGAAGCCTGACGGCGGACTGGACACGCTGATGAGTCTCGGGCTGATGATGCACAACGACAAACTGAGTCGGGGACTTATCGGACTGAACGTGGTTTATGATGATGCAAACAGTCATAAAAACCAAAATGTGGGTAAGCGGACTTTGGAACAGGCAACGAGGATTGCAAGTGCTGCCGACGTGAGGATGCTTACGCAAAGCCGCCTTGCCACGAACATCTCTAACGGTATTATTCATGCCTTTAAGGAATATGACGCCTCGGAGATTATTATGGGACTGCACAACAAGCGGAGCGAGACTGACAAGTTCTGGGGATTGTTCACGCCTAATCTCGTGAACTCCCTAAACAGGCAGATTATCCTCTGCCGGTGCAACCGACCGCTGAATACTCTGCGACGCATCGTTGTGGCAATACCGTCGAGGGTGGAGTTTGAACAGGGTTTCTACCGATGGATTGAACGGCTCGCAAGGCTCGCCGAGAACCTGGGCTGCCGCATCGTGTTCCACGGAAGGATTGAGTCTACTGCTCTTATAAATGAATATATACGCAACCAGCATCCTGGCGTAAGGGCGGAATATGTGCTTATGGAACACTGGAAGGAATTTCCACAACTCGCCGAAGACTTGAGCGACGACCACATGCTCGTTGTCATTACGGCACGACAGGGCACGGTGTCTTACAAGCCAATCTTTGAGCGTCTGCCATTGGAACTCGACAAGCATTTCCATGACAAGAATCTCATGGTGGTGTTCCCCGACCAGAACGGACAGTCGCCTGAGGACATGACTTTCACTGAGCCTCAGCACCATGCCGTTGACAGTGCTTACTCAAGCATCATCAACTGGTTTAACAAAAAGTTGAGAAAATAGTTCAGTTCTCCCAGTCCTCCGAGCTCTCCCAGAACTCCCAGTCCTCCCAGAACTCCCAGAACTCCTAAAAAAAGAAATATGATTGACATTAAAAACATAACAAAAAGCTTTGGCAAGCTGCAAGTGCTCAAAGGCATCGACCTCCACATCAACAAGGGCGAAGTGGTGAGCATTGTCGGACCGAGTGGTGCCGGCAAGACTACCTTGCTACAGATAATCGGTACCCTCGACACTCCCGACACTGGCGAGATTAATATCGACGGCATTGATGTAAGGAAACTGAGCCAAAAGAAACTTGCTGATTTCAGAAACAAGCATATCGGTTTCGTATTCCAGTTTCACCAACTTCTGCCGGAGTTTACGGCATTGGAGAATATCATGATTCCTGCTTTCATCGCCGGCACTTCCAAGAGCGAGGCAAAGAAACGGGCAATGGAACTGCTCGATTTTATGGGACTTGCCGACCGTGCCAGCCATAAGCCGAACGAGCTTTCTGGTGGAGAGAAGCAGCGCGTTGCCGTGGCAAGGGCTTTAATCAACAACCCGTCGGTAATACTTGCCGACGAGCCGTCGGGTAGTCTTGACTCCAAGAACAAGGCTGAGCTACATCAGCTTTTCTTTGACCTGAGAGACAAAATGGGACAGACTTTTGTTATCGTAACCCACGACGAGGGACTGGCAAGCATCACTGACAGAACTATCCATATCGAAGACGGTGCTGTCTTATCAGAGAAGTCTGGAAAATCCGAGATCTCCGAGCTCTCTGAAAACTCCCAGATCTCCAAGCTCTCCCAGAACTCTCAGAACTCCCCAAACTCCCAGAACTCCCAGAACTCCCAAACAACAACAATATGAAAGGAATAAAATTAGGCGAAATGAACACCTTGAAGGTGGTGAAGTCAGTAGACTTCGGTATGTATCTCGACGGCGGCGATGAGGGCGAAATTCTATTGCCTACAAGATATGTGCCTAATGGCTGCAAGCCCGGCGACACTCTCGACGTGTTTATATATCTCGACCAGGACGAACGCCCCGTGGCTACAACACTTACGCCAAAGGCTATGGTTGGCGAGTTTGCATATCTCGAAGTGGCATGGGTGAACCAGTTTGGAGCATTCCTCGACTGGGGATTGATGAAAGACCTGTTCTGCCCGTTCCGCGAACAGAAGATGCGTATGCTGAAAGGCAACTCGTATATCGTTCATGTGCATCTCGACGACGAGAGTTACCGAATTGTTGCCTCAGCTAAGGTTGACCGCTATTTGAGCGACGAGAAACCGCCATACAGACATGGCGACGAGGTGGACCTGCTGGTTTGGCAGAAGACAGACCTCGGCTTTAAGGTGATAATCGACAATAAGTTCGGCGGTCTGGTATACCAAGACCAGATATTCAGATATATCCACACCGGCGACCGCATTAAGGGATATGTAGACAATGTGCGCCAAGACGGGAAAATCGACGTAACACTACAGCCTACAGGACGAAAGATGACTGAGGAGTTTTCTGATATTCTGCTCAACTATCTGAAAGACAACAACGGCTACTGCAACCTTGGCGACAAGAGTGATGCTGAGGAAATATACGACCGATTCCAGGTTAGCAAGAAGGCTTTTAAAAGAGCTATCGGCGACCTATACAAACGCCATCTCATAACTCTTGAAGAGGGCGGCAAAGGAATAAAACTTGCCTAAGAACCGCATTTATAAGCGGCACACAACATTTGAGAAAAGGCAAAATTTGGGTTTAGCCTATCCACAGGAAACATAGTATGTGGTTGTGGATAAGGAAAAGGATATTCAGGATTGAAAAAAGGCAATAAGACGGTAAGACAACAGCAAAATTGTCTTTACCGCACATTTGGGTTTTAGAATATAAGTTTAAGTACAGCTAAGGAATATAAACATGACAAAGATTAAGATTAGAATTGAAAAAGAGGGTCAGACGACGCCTGCAAAGGAGTTTCTTATTGATGTAGGGAACGAGGGCGAGTATGTTCTCAAGATACCTTCCAATGGGGATGAGACACCTTCGGCAGAAAATGGAATACCTTCGACAGAAAATGGGAAGATTGAAATTAAAACTACACGCAATGATGCAACGGACAAGTCGTTTATTGACTTGATTGCCAAACAGGCTGAGGACAAGAAGGCTGAGGGTAGCAACAGGACCTTTGAAACTTATTCCGCCGCAGCAAGGAGTCTGAAAAGTTTTAGAGACGATATTCTCATAAGTGAGATGACTCCGCAGCTGATGAAAAGATATGAGAAGTTCTTGCTCGACAAGGGACTGATGAGAAACAGCATCGGCTTCTATATGCGCGTCTTGAAGGCGGTATACAACCGTGGCATCAAGACTGGTGCCATTGCCGTAGACCTGCATCCATTCAGTGAGGTTTACTCCGGCAAGGAACCTGTTAAGAAGCCTGCTGTAACGCAAGAGACCATATACAAGATTCTGGAGTATAAACCACGAAGAAAGTCTACTGCACTTGCCCAAGATCTTTTCTTGTTCAGCTTCTACACTCGCGGCATGTCGTTTGTCGATATGGGATATCTGAAGAAGACTGACCTTAGGGACGGAAATCTGAGATACCGCAGCCGCCACACTGGACAGATGACTGAGGTGAAATGGGAACCGTGTATGCAGGAGATTGTAAACAAATACATCAGCAAGACGGCACAGAAATATATGCTCCCCATCATTCTGAAAGAAGGAAATGAGGACGAGGAGCGCAAGCAGCTACGCAACATGCAGCTGAAGATGAACAGGAGCCTGAAAACTATATCCAAGGCTATCGGACTTGAAAAGCCGGTCTCTATGTTCATGACCCGTGGCTCATGGTCGGCAATTGCCAATACTGTTAATGCCGGTCTTATCATGCTCAAAGCTCAAGCCCAAAATGAACGGGGGGGGGGAATTTTTCGGTAAGTCAAAAGCCTTTCCACAAACGCAAGCGAAAAGTCTGCAATAAGACGTTGTTCGACTTGCTTGAACTTTAGCTGTACTATATAAGAGTATTGCGAGAAAGCAACACACCTTCTCTCCAATATTTAGAAACAATAACTTCAGTATGAAAAAATAGAGAGGCAAAAAACTTTTGTTGTTTTTTGCCTCTCTTATTATATATTATTTTTATCTCTTATACCTTATAATATAAGCAACATTCAATTTAGAACTCAGCCGACTTCGGAGTTCTCGGGAACGGAATGACGTCGCGGATATTCTGCATACCTGTTACGAAGAGAATAAGGCGCTCGAAACCGAGTCCGAAACCAGCATGAGGACAAGAACCGTACTTACGTGTATCGAGATACCACCACATATCCTTCATAGGAATCTGGCGCTCGTCGATTTCTGCCATCAGCTTGTCGTAGCTCTCCTCACGAACGCTACCGCCGATAATCTCGCCAATCTGCGGGAAGAGGACATCAGTGCCCTGAACAGTCTGTCCGCTCTTGCCGCCGAAACCGCTTTCCTCCTCGTCTATCTTCATATAGAAAGCCTTGATAGCCTTCGGATAGTTTGTCATGATGACAGGCTTCTTGAAGTGTTCCTCAACGAGGAAGCGCTCATGCTCAGAAGCAAGGTCGTCGCCCCACTCGCACGGGAACTCAAACTTCTTGCCCTTGGCGATTGCCTCCTGAAGGATCTTGATACCTTCGGTGTAAGGCAGACGAACGAAATCAGAGTTAAGAACACTCTCAAGGCGCTGGATAAGACCCTTGTCGATCATCTTGTTGAGGAACTCCAGGTCGTCCTTACAGTTGTCGAGAGCCCAGCGGATACAATACTTGATGAAGTCTTCCTCAAGATCCATAAGCTCCGCCATATCGATGAAAGCGACCTCTGGCTCAACCATCCAGAATTCTGCAAGGTGGCGTGGAGTGTTTGAGTTCTCGGCACGGAAAGTAGGACCGAATGTGTAGATGGCTCCCAGCGCCGTAGCTCCGAGCTCACCCTCAAGCTGACCGCTCACAGTAAGTGAAGTCTGCTTGCCGAAGAAATCATCGTCGTATTTAATCTTGCCGTTCTCGTCCTTCTTCAAGTCATAGAGGTTCTTTGTCGTTACTTGGAACATCTGTCCGGCACCCTCGCAGTCGCTTGCCGTAATCAGTGGAGTGTTGAAATAGAAGAAGCCGTGCTCATGGAAATATGTGTGTATTGCCATTGCCATATTGTGGCGGATGCGCATCACGGCACCGAAAGTGTTGGTGCGCAGACGCAGATGAGCATACTGGCGCATATATTCAAAGCTCTGTCCCTTTTTCTGCATCGGATAATCGCTTCCGCAAAGTCCGTATACTTCGATATTCTGACACTGAATCTCTACAGTCTGTCCGGCGCCCTGACTCTCTACGAGTTCACCTGTAGCACTGATACATGCTCCTGTAGTAATCTGCTTGAGCATCTCGGCGTCAAACTTTGTCGGGTCAACGACAATCTGAATATTCTTTATTGTAGAACCGTCGTTAAGGGCGATAAAGTCTACCGCCTTACTGCTACGATGAGTTCTTACCCATCCTTTCACATTAACCGTTGCGCCGAAGTCGGTACTTTTCAGCGCGTCGACAACTTTTGTTCTTTTCATATTGTGTTGTTATAATAATTATTCCTTGTTAAAAGAGTTCTGGGAGAACTGGGAGAACTAAGACAACTTAGAACTCTTGGTCCTCCCAGAACATATATTCTATATCACTTTTATTCAAAAGCTCCCATTCGCAGCATGTCGACTTCCTTCTCTGTAAGGAATCGCCAGTCGCCGCGGCGCAGGTTCTTCTTTGTGAGTCCGGCGAACTGTACGCGGTCGAGCTTTATCACGCGGTATCCGAGGCTCTCGAAGATACGGCGCACGATACGGTTACGTCCGCTATGAATCTCTATACCCACCTGACTCTTGTCTGTAGGGTGAGCATACTCGATAGCATCAGCGTGAACCTCTCCATCCTCGAGAGTTATGCCCTCGGCAATCTGCTGCATATCGTGTGCAGTAACGTTCTTGTCGAGATATACGTGGTAAACCTTCTTCTTGAGGAACTTAGGATGAGTCAGTTTGCTGGCAAGGTCGCCGTCGTTGGTAAGCAACAGTACGCCAGTAGTGTTGCGGTCGAGGCGTCCTACCGGATAGATACGCTCCGGACAAACGTTCTTGACAAGATCCATAACAGTCTTGCGCTGCTGTGGGTCGTCGCTTGTCGTAACATAGTCTTTCGGCTTGTTAAGCAATACATATACCTTCTTCTCGAGGTTTACCGGCTGATCGTGGAACTTGATTTCGTCAGTGCGCTTAACCTTTGTTCCGAGCTCTGTAACGACTTCTCCGTTTACGCTTACTACTCCAGCCTGTATATACTGGTCAGCTTCGCGTCGGCTGCAAACTCCAGCATTAGCGAGGAATTTGTTAAGACGTACCGGTGCATCCGGATCGACGTTCACCTCTTTATATTCTATACGCTTCTTCAAGCTATACTTAGCATTAGGATCGTAGTCGGCAGTATGCTGACGATAGCCGCCGCGGTTGTTGCCGTAGCCGCCACCATAGCCGCCCTGACGCTGCTGTCCGTAGCCACCGCGGTTGTTGCCGTAACCACCGCCGTATCCGCCCTGACGCTGCTGTCCGTAGCCGCCACGGTTGTTGCCGTAGCCACCCTGATTTGAGCGCTGCTGTCCGTAGCCGCCGCGGTTATTGCCGTAGCCACCCTGACGCTGCTGGCCGTAGCCGCCACGATTGTTGCCGTAGCCACCCTGATTTGAGCGTTGCTGATAACCGCCATTGTCACCATCCTGATTATAGCGAGGACGATAGCCGCCTTGGCGCTGCTGTCCGTAGCCACCGCGGTTATTGCCGTAGCCTCCCTGACTTGAGCGCTGCTGATAGCCGCCATTGTCGCCACCCTGATTATAGCGTGGTCGATAACTGCTCTGACGGCGTTGTGCACCGTCCGACTGCAGTCCTGCTCCGAATCCCTCCGGACGGAAACCGCCGCCGTCGTTATCATAGTTATTGCTGCGATTTGTGCTGTATGCTCGCTGTGCATTTATACGTGGACGCATAGGACGTCCGTTACTGTGGTATCCACCACCCTGATAATCGTTCGAGCGATAGCCCTCACGGCCACCCTCGTTTCCCTGTGCGGATGTATTTTCCGCAGGCTTGTTTTCAAAATCTTCTGCCATAATTAAAAAAATAGTTGTTTGTTAAAAGTAGCCTCACGGCTGTAATGAATGTATAGTTCTATTCTCGACAGGAGTCATCCAAATGTTTTTTTTGCGGGACGCTCCTTTTTAGATTCCAGTATAAGAATGAGGGGTAATTGCCATAAGTTCAGCCTTGACAGCATCGCTTACGTTGAGTTCCTTTATGAACTCATGAATTGTTTCTTCCGTCATTTTCTTGTTTGTACGAGTGAGAGCCTTCAGTGCCTCGTAAGGATGCGGATAAGCCTCGCGGCGCAAGATGGTCTGAATAGCCTCTGCCACGACAGCCCATGTATTGTCAAGGTCGGCATTTATCTTGTCCTCGTTGAGGATAAGCTTGCGCAGTCCCTTCAGTGTGCTCTGTATTGCTATCATGCCGTGTCCCATAGGAACGCCTACGTTACGCAACACCGTTGAGTCTGTAAGGTCGCGCTGCAAACGGCTAACCGGCAGTTTCTGTGCAAGGAACTGCAGTATGGCATTTGCCATTCCCATGTTGCCCTCACTGTTTTCAAAGTCTATAGGGTTAACCTTGTGCGGCATGGCACTTGACCCTACTTCGCCTGCCTTGATTTTCTGCTTGAAGTATTCCATAGAGATATACATCCAGAAATCGCGGTCGAGATCGATTACGATTGTGTTGATACGGCGCAATGCATCGAACACGGCTCCGAGGCAATCGTAGTTGCTTATCTGTGTGGTATACTGTTCGCGCTCAAGTCCGAGTTTCTCACTAACGAATTTGTTTCCGAACTCTCTCCAGTCGTATTCCGGATAAGCCACGTGGTGTGCGTTGAAATTACCTGTCGCCCCACCGAATTTTGCTGTCATCGGACAGGCTTTCAGCATTTCGAGCTGTTTTGTCAGGCGATAGACGAATACCATTATCTCCTTGCCCAAGCGTGTTGGCGACGCCGGCTGACCATGTGTCTTGGCGAGCATCGGGACATCTTTCCATTCATCGGCATAAGTCTGCAGCTGTGCTATCAGTTCCTCTATCTGAGGAATATAAACCTCGTTGAGTGCGTCTTTGATAGAGAGAGGCACCGAGGTGTTATTGATATCCTGTGATGTAAGTCCGAAGTGGATAAATTCCTTATACTTCTCGAAGTCGCCGATTTTGTCAAGCTGCTCTTTGATGTAATACTCCACAGCCTTAACATCATGGTTTGTCGTCTTCTCGATTTCTTTCACTCTTGCAGCTCCCTCTTCCGTGAAGTTGCGATATATATCGCGAAGAGGTTCGTACTTGCTGTGGTCGAAATCGGCGAGCTGCGGCAAAGGCAGTTCACACAACGTGATAAAATACTCAATTTCAACTCGTATGCGGTATTTGATAAGCGCATACTCCGAGAAATAGTGTGCCAGTTTCTCGGTTTTACTTCTGTAGCGGCCGTCGATTGGAGATACGGCTGTCAAAACATCAAGACTCATAATTTTTTTCTAATACGTATTATGCTTGCAAAAGTAATACTTTCATTTGGATTTTTCCCATTATAAAAGGAGTAGAATTCTGCTATTAACATTATTTATGGAAGTTACACTTCCCCGTCGCCTTGTAGTTACAAGCAAGGGAAGCTTTCTTGCCATTATCTGCCGGCAAGCTGGAGTTTTTGATTTTGGAGGATATAAGACTTTCCGAATGAAGATACTACTGCTCTTTATTTCCACAAACGCCATCACGTAAATAAAAAATGACGAAAAAGTATCAAAGTATCATCAATCCGAGAAAATTACCGCTTAGCTGCTTGATTTTCAACAAGATACAAGAATGATACTTTTCT
>DCBP01000002.1:0-20578 GCA_002314055.1 Prevotella sp. UBA1104 | reverse complement strand
AGAAAAGTATCATTCTTGTATCATTAAAGTGCCTAAAGTATCATTTATGGCAAACTTCTCGGGTATTGAATATCTGTCATTTCGTTTCTTTTTCATACATGAAGAGAAACGTCAAACGGGTTGTTCAAGGCATTGCCCATATTGTTGGGCACGGAGTCTCTCTATACGGGCATCGATGCCCATGATGGTGGGCATCGAGTGCCCAAACTTTGATACTCAATTTGGGCAACGGTTTCTGCATCCGTTTCTGCGACTTTTGCTTTATCCGGATATACTGTTTTATGATACTTCTATAGCTTTTATGATACTTCTATGATACTTTTCTGTAAAGTAATCAGAAAAGTATCATTCGCGTATATTTCTGTATTTCAATAATTTATTCCATAAATTTAACGTCAGAATGATACTTTGACACTTTTTTTGCAGAAAAACAAATTTCACAATACGTGGTAATACTCTCGAGCATAAGATTTTTAACGACAATAGAGACAATAGGAGACAATTCTTCACTATACAGTTGATTGTCAAAAATTGTCTCTCATTATCGTTAATATTTATATCCTTTTGAAAGACAAGGTAGATGGTTTTATATGTATTTGTCTAAAAACACAGCAATATTATCTGCCGACAATATACACTATCCAATGAATTATACAAGTTAGTTGCATTATCTTTAAATAAGATAAGCGGCATCTCGGGATAAGAAATGAATGAATTCAGAATTACAATTCTTATCTTTGTAATTCTTGTCCTCCTATCAATTTTAATAAAATCCTCACGCTCAAGAATGACAAAGCATTGTCATTCTATTCGCTTAATCGGATTTTTGCATTATCTTTAAATAAGATAAGCGGCATCTCGGGATGAAAAATGAATGGATTCATTTTGTCCTCCTCTCGATTTGCATTATCTTTGCAAAAAAATTGATAATGAGAAAGAAACATATGCTCTTAGCTGCTATCATTGCAGCAACAACTATCGCCTCGTCATGCACCGACAAGGACAAAACTGAAGCACAGACGATTCTGAAAGCCGCACAAGAGAATTTCGAAAAGGGAAACTACGAGAAAACTTTATTCCTTATAGACTCGCTACGCAACTCTCACCCGAAGGCTATCGAAGAAAGAAAAACAGCACTGAAACTGTTTCAGGATGCATCCGAAAAACTTGCACAAAAGCAAATCATTGATACCGACGGAAAGCTGCAGGAGGCCAAAAGAGTGCTCGACAATCTTACAAGAATCGTAAACGCAAAGAAAAGCCGCGGCGAAGCAACTGCCGAAGAACTGTCAAGTCTCACAAAGGCTAAAATAAGAAGAGACTCACTGCAAGCACGTTTCGACGGACAATGTGCCACCGTGAGGGTTATCAGAGAGAAACGGAAACGTTAAAAAAAATGCAGATTATCTTTATTGTCAATATTAATGTGTAACTTTGCGCTCATATATCAAACATAATGGCTAAGGAAATTCAAAATACAGAGGAACAATTTAAGAGCGTAATGCGCGAATGCCGCTCGCTCTTCGAGAAGAAGCTACATGACTATAATGCTTCGTGGCGTATGCTGCGCCCGTCATCGCTTACAGACCAGCTACTCATCAAAGCCCGCCGAATAAGAAGCATCGAGATGAAGGGTGTGGCTCTTGTCGAGGATGACACTCGTTCTGAGTTCATTGCCCTGATCAACTACGGCATCGTTGGACTGATACAGCTGGAGAAGGGGTTCGCCGACTCTGTCGACATGTCGAACGAGGAGGCTATGAAATACTACGACAAATATCAGGAGGAGGCACTACAGCTCATGATGCGCAAGAACCACGACTACAACGAGGTTTGGCGAATGATGAGAGTGAGCAGCTATACTGATTTCATCCTCACTAAAATTGAAAGGGTGAAGGAAATAGAAAACCTCAACGGCGGAACTCTCGTGTCTGAGGGTATCGACGCCAACTACATGGACATAATTAACTATTCCGTTTTTGGGGTGATAAAACTTACTTACGGGGAGTAAAGGCTTGGCAATGAAAATGAAAGGAAAGATACTAAAAAACATTACAGTTAATGTCTGCCGATTTATCGTAGCTGCTACTTTCATCTTTTCCGGATACGTAAAGGCTATCGACCCTATCGGTACACAATATAAAATACACGACTACCTTACTGCCCTCGGACTGGGGAACCTCATCCCCGACTACATCACACTTGGCGCATCGGTAACACTTGCCGCCGTTGAACTGTGTCTGGGCATTTTCCTCCTCTTTGCTATCCGCAGACATCTCGTGTCTAAACTGATAGTTGCCCTCATGACCATAATGACGGCTATTACGGTATGGATAGTATTGGCAAACCCGGTAAAGGACTGCGGCTGCTTCGGCGACGCATTGAAGCTGACAAACTGGCAAACGCTCGGCAAGAATATTATTCTGCTGCTCGCTGCTGTATGCATCTGCAAGGCTCCGTCTGCCATGGTGAGGTTTATCAGCCGGTCAAACCAATGGATTGTTATCAACTACACAATATTATATTGCATCGCCACAAGCTCTTATTGCCTGTATAGCCTGCCGACATTCGATTTCCGGCCTTACCACATCGGGGCTGACATACGCAAGGGGATGGAAATTCCGCCAGGTGCCGAACAACCGAAATTCGAAACTACATTCACTCTGAAAAAGAATGGGGTTACAAAAGAGTTTTCGCTCGAGAACTACCCCGACTCTACATGGACTTTTGTAGACAGCAAGACGGTACAGCTGAGCGAAGGATACGTGCCGCCGATACACGACTTCAGCATGGAGGATACACAAAGCGGCGATGACCTTACCGACAGCGTGTTGAGCGACAAGAGCTATACGTTCCTGCTCATATCTCCACATCTGGAGAATGCCGACGACTCTAATTTCGGAGACATAAACCAGATTTACGACTATTGCAAGAGAAACAATTATCATTTCTATGCCCTGACGGCAAGCAACAAAGAGGCTATTGAGCACTGGACTGACATTACTGGAGCGGAATACAGGTATCTCTTCACGGACGAAACGACACTGAAGACTATTATCCGTAGCAATCCAGGATTGATTCTGCTGAAAGACGGCATCGTGATTCAGAAATGGAGCCACAACCAACTGCCGCAACTCAACGAGAACACTCCACCTCTCTCAAAGATTCCCGAGGGACACTTGCCGGAAACATCTATCGGAAAGAAAATATCATATACGCTGATATGGTTCTTCATGCCACTGCTGTTGCTGGCTTTCGCCGACAGAACTTGGGCATGGACAAAATGGGTGAGAAGAAGGAAAGAAACGAAGCTTACGGGAAAATCCGGAGAACAACCGGAAGCAACGGACGAAACTGAAACTCCGGAAGAAAATTCTGACAACATAAAATAATCATTTTAAATAATTAGCAATAATGAGAAAGAAAATTGTAGCAGGTAATTGGAAAATGAACATGAACCTGCAAGACGGTATCGCTCTTGCAAAGGAGCTGAACGAGACTCTTACAGCAGAAAAGCCTAACTGCGGCGTTATCATCTGCACTCCTTTCATCCACTTGGCAAGCATCGCACAGTTCCTCAACCAGGACATCATCGGACTGGGTGCAGAGAACTGCGCCGACAAGGAGAAGGGCGCTTTCACTGGCGAGGTCTCTGCTGAGATGGTAAAGAGCACTGGTGCTCAGTATGTTATCCTCGGCCACTCTGAGCGTCGCGGATACTACAACGAGACTCCTGAGATTCTCAAGGAGAAGGTGTTGCTCGCTCTTAAAAACAATCTGAAGGTTATCTTCTGTATCGGAGAGAGCCTTGAGGAGCGCGAGGCCAACAAGCAGAACGAAGTGGTAAAGGCTGAGCTCGAAGGTAGCGTGTTCAACCTCTCTGCCGAGGAGTTCAAGAACATCATCGTGGCATACGAGCCAATCTGGGCTATCGGTACTGGCAAGACTGCCACTGCTGACCAGGCTGAGGAAATCCACGCTTACATCCGCAGCGTGATTGCCGAGAAATACGGTAAGGAAGTTGCCGACGACACCACTATCCTGTATGGTGGTAGCTGCAAGGCAAGCAATGCTCCTGAGCTCTTTGCTAAGCCTGACATCGACGGTGGTCTGATTGGTGGTGCTTCTCTGAAGGCTGCCGACTTCAAGGGTATCATCGACGCAAGATAATACTTACAATTATATCCTCTGCGGCACAACAATCTGCCGGCAACGGCTATGCCGCAGAGGATTTCTCTTATTTTAACTCAACAGGATTTATATGAAAAAGTTCATCGCTATATTAGTTTTTGCAGCAGGCACATTCCTGCAAACCAACGCACAGTCGTTTCTAAACGACCTGCAGCAGAAGAAGCAAGGGGAAGGAACAGTAACCGTTAAGCAAAGTGCCGATATAGACAACTTGGTGAACAACGCCAAACTAAAAGCTAGCAGTCAGGCACAGGCGGCACAGAACCAGCAAACTGCAAAGCAAGCCAGCGAGCCTCAACACAGGCAGCAGCAGGAGAAAACCGTTGTTAAGCCGAACAACAAGACTGCAACGAATCTACATACGGAACAAATACATCACGCTGCGTCATCACAGGAAAGCAGCAGGAAGGAACGAGCCAACGGCGACTCCCTGACGCAAAAGCGCCAACAGCAACAGGAGCACAAGGCTGAAAGTGAGCGCAAGACTGAACAAAACGAGAAACATACTGCCAAGTCTGCCACGGAAACGGAGGTTCCAGAACGTCCGGTGGTCGACACCAGTAAGAAGATGATGCGAAACAGCTACAAGGTAACGGGCTATCGCATCCAGGCATATTCCGGAGGAAACTCGAGGGCTGACCGCGAGAAGGCTAACAAAATTGGCGACGCTATAAAGATGAAATTTCCCGACCAGCCGGTCTACGTGCATTTCTATTCTCCCAGATGGATTTGCCGCGTCGGAAATTTCCGCTCATACAGCGAGGCTGCGAAATTACTGCGTAGCATCAAGGCTATGGGTTACACCCAGGCTTGTATTGTTAAAGGAAAAATAAATGTGGCTTACTAAATAACTCCCAGTTCTCCCAAAACTCCCAGTTTTCCCAGAACTCCCAGTTCTCCCAGAACTCCCAAAACAAAAAAAATAAAGATATGAACCCAGAAACCGAATTCCGTCCAGGTCTCGACGACTTGGCATCACATTATAAAAGCGTTCTCGAACTTCTCGGCGAAAACCCTGAACGCGAAGGCTTGCAGAAGACACCGATGCGCGTGGCTAAAGCTATGCAAATCCTTACGAGAGGATATACTCAGGATGCCCACAAGGTACTTACCGATGCTCTCTTTAAAGAGGAATACAATCAGATGGTGATTGTGAAAGACATCGATTTCTTCTCGCTCTGCGAGCACCACATGCTGCCGTTCTACGGCAAGGTGCACGTGGCGTATATTCCTAACGGATACATCACCGGACTGAGCAAAATCGCCCGCGTGGTTGACATCTTCAGCCACCGTCTGCAGGTGCAGGAGCGAATGACGCAGCAGATTAAGGACTGTATCAACGAGACGCTACATCCACAGGGGGTTATCGTCGTGGTAGAGGCTAAACACATGTGCATGCAGATGCGCGGTGTGGAAAAGCAGAACTCGATTACTACTACGAGTGATTTCTGCGGTGCCTTTGAACAGGCTAAGACACGACAGGAATTTATGAATCTTATCCACAAGAGTTAAACGAATAAATGATTTTGTCGTCTCGTCCATGCAATACATACTACTATGTCTTGTTTATATGTTCGAGAACAACAACATTTTTAATTATAAATCAAAGAAAAAAATGAAAAAACTTAGATCTATTCTGCCAATGTTAATTCTTGGAGTGATTACCGCAATGACAATGGCTTCTTGTATTGACTCTGACGACAACAACCAGGAACTTACCGAAGAGCAGAAACAGGCGTGTGTTACTACTATGAGCGGTAGCTATTCAGGAAAAATCTTTTTCATGAACAGGGATATTAAACTGACTGAGACTACCAAGACACAAACTGATTCTACGGAACAAATAAACGCAAGGTTCAGCTATCCGGAGAGTGCCGTGGTTATCTACGACATTCCTGCTAAACTGTTTTTCAAGGAACTGAAGAATCACGACGAAATAAAACAGGCTGCTGAGAATGCTGACCCGGTTGACCTGAAGATTAAGTATGTTCCGTATTCTACAGGAACGACTACAAGTGGCGGTACGCTTATCGACTACTATATGCAGCCTAACGAGGTTAAGATTCCGCTGACCTATGGCGGCGAGACACACGACTATACCGTAATGTTCCTCGCCAACAGTCTTGGTCGCTGGATAGACAAAGAGACTCAGTTCTCTTTCTATATCTATGGAATTTCTACAGGACTTGACGCTAACGGCAACAAGGAAATGCTCGACGGCAATGCGCTCTACAATACAAGTATGACACAAGACGAAGTTACATACTTGCAATACGTATTCTACGGCTCTACTAAATAATAAACCACTTAATTCTTAGGGAGATATATGACGTACTGTGTGTCTTCACCTGAACATCTTGAGGCTACCGTTGACTTGCCTTCATCTAAGAGTATCAGCAACAGAGCTCTTGTTATATATGCACTCTCCGGGGGCAAGATACTGCCCGACAACTTGTCTGACTGCGACGATACCGAGGTTATCATCCAGGCTCTTAAAGACATGCCGGAGGTTATCGACATAAAGGCTGCCGGAACGGCTATGAGATTTATGACGGCTTTTCTTGCCGTTACTCCGGGGGAACATGTCATAACTGGAACGGAGAGGATGAAAAACCGACCTATCGACATTCTTGTAGATGCTCTGAGAAGGCTCGGAGCCGATATCGAGTATATGGAAAAGGAAGGATTTCCGCCTCTGCGCATCTCGGGACACGAACTTGAGGGTGGATGTCTTGACATTCAGGGGAATGTAAGTTCGCAGTTCATATCTGCCCTACTGATGATTGCACCTAAGCTGAAACAGGGATTGACGCTTCATCTCGACGGCAACATCATCTCGCGACCTTATGTTGATCTTACGCTCTGCACTATGCGCGACTTTGGAGTGGAGGCTGACTGGACTGACAACGAGACGATTGATGTTAAGCCGATGCCGTATACTCCTACGGAATATTATATCGAGAACGACTGGAGCGCGGCGTCTTACTGGTATGAGATGATGGCTCTATCCGACGAGGCGGAGGCTACGGTTGAACTGAAAGGACTGATGGACGGGTCGCTGCAGGGCGACTCGGTAGTGAAATACCTCTTTAGTATGCTTGGCATAAAGACTGTTTTCAGCAGTCGACAGAGAGGGGTGCCTACTACTGTCACTCTGAAGAAAACCGGTTTCCACTCTGCTCGTCTCGACTATAACTTCATCAACCAACCCGACTTGGCACAGACTTTCGTCGTAACCTGCGCTATGATGAATATCCCGTTCCACTTTACGGGGCTCGCCTCGCTACGTATCAAGGAGACTGACCGTATAGAAGCTCTGAAAACGGAAATGCGGAAACTCGGATTTCTGATAAGCGACGGCGACGGTTCGGAACTTATATGGAACGGTGAACGCTGCTCGCCGGAAGAAGATACTGCCATCGACACCTACGAAGACCATCGTATGGCTATGGCTTTCGCCCCTGTGGCTATGAAGCTCGGAAGTATAAAGATTAACAATCCGCAAGTGGTAAGCAAGTCGTACCCCCGCTTTTGGGATGACTTGAAGTATGCCGGATTCAAAATTTCACAAAGATAAAAGGCATAAGGGTTCTGTTTCTTTTTATAGGAATAGAACCCTTCTTTCTTTATCTGCCATTGCGTCTTTTACCAACGACTCCAACAAAATCCTATAAAATTGCCCACTTGATTTATTTATCGTTGCATTCCCCGATATAAATTGCTAACTTTGCACTGTACTTGCAGCACATTAATTATCACCTTATTATATGTACTGCACAATAAAAAACGGATTTCAAAGTTAATTAATAGTGAAAACTAACGGAAATAAACATATAGCTATCCTCGTTACCTTCGTTTTGGTAATGACGGCAATCGGATGCTCGACGCAGAAAAATACGTCGACAAGCCGATGGTGGCACTCCTTCAACGCAAGATACAACACTTATTATAATGGTTCCTTGGCATATATTGATGCCTCGCTTGAAAAAGAAAACGGCAACAAGGATAACTTCACTGAACTGCTGCCGCTATATACTGTGGGCAACAAGGCAAGCCGCGACATCGGTAAGGCTAACTACGACCGTGCTATCGAGAAATGCCAAAAGGTGATAAAGCTACACAGTATCAAGAAACGACCGGAATGGAACAAATCAAGAAAGAAGACGGCTAAGGATATCGAATGGCTTAACCGTAAGGAATACAACCCGTTTCTCTGGAAGGCGTGGCTCCTGATGGGACGCTCGCAGTTTATGAAGGGCAACTTCGACGAGGCTGCCTCTACTTTCGCATATATGAGCAGGCTGTATGCCACTCAACCGGCTATCTACGGCAAGGCAAGGGCTTGGCTCGCAAGGTGTTATACGGAGGAGGACTGGCTTTATGATGCCGAGGACGTGATGAACAAGATGCGCCGCGACTCCATGAACTGGAGGGCAGTGAAAGACTGGGATTATGCTTATGCCGACTATTATATCAAAGCCGGGCGATATGCCGAGGCGGTGCCGTATCTGCGTAAGGTTATCCGCCATGAAGGTAGAAGGAAGCAGCGGGCACGCGAATGGTATATCATGGGACAGCTGCAGACGATGCTCGGCAACCGGCTTGAGGCTTACAAGGCATATAAGAGGGTTATCCGGCAGAACCCTCCCTACGAGCTGGAATTCAACGCCCGTATCGCCATGACTGAGGTTATGGCGGGCGGAAAGTGGAAACAGATGGTGGGTAAACTGAAGCGTATGGCGAGAAACGACAACAACAAGGAGTATCTCGACCAGGTTTACTATGCTATCGGAAATATCTACATGACGCAGAAGGATACCGTTAAGGCTATTGATGCCTACGAAAAGGGTAATGCCAAGTCTACAAGAAATGGCATTGAGAAGGGTGTACTGCTGCTTACTCTGGGCGATATCTATTGGGCTAAAGAGGACTATAGCAATGCACAGCGCTGCTATGGGGAGGCTATCGGACTGCTCGACAAGGATCGTAAGGACTACAAACAACTGTCTGAACGATCTAAGATTCTTGATGAACTCGTACCTTATACCGAGGCGGTACACCTGCAAGACTCGCTGCAGTCGCTTGCCAAGATGCCTGAAAAGGAACGCAACGCTGCCATCGACCGCGTTATCGAGGCTCTGAAGAAGAAGGAAAAGGCGGAACGCGATGCTCAAGCGGAAGCTGAAGCGCAACAGAAAATTGCTGAAAACGGCGGTAATACGGGTTTCAACAACAATAACAGAAATAATAATTCTCAAAACAATAATACTAATCAAAAGAATGCACTCTGGTATTTCTATAACCAGATGACTGTTAACCAGGGTAAGGCGACTTTCCAGAAACTTTGGGGAAAGAGAGAGAATGTGGACGACTGGCAGCGTGTCAACAAAACTGTCGTCGCACAGGCTCAAGGCGTTGACGAGATGACCGACGAGATGCGCGACTCGCTTGCTAATGTGGCGGCAATGGAGGATTCTATCAAGAATGTGGCTGACAGTGCACAGAACGACCCGCACAAAAGGGAGTATTATCTGGCACAGATTCCGTTCTCTGAGGAACAAATCGCAGAAAGTAACAAAACGATTATGGACGGACTGTTCCACTCCGGCGTTATCTTTAAGGATAAACTCGACAATCTGCCGCTGAGCGAAAAGTCTCTGAGAAGATTGACTGACAAATATACTGACTATGAACACATGGACGAGGCGTACTATCACCTGTTCTTGCTCTATAGTCGAATGCATCAGCCGAATGTGGCTGCCTCTTATATAGCAAAACTTAAAAACGGATTCCCCGACAGCGAGTGGACGACTCTTCTCTCCGACCCGAATTTCGTAGAGAACGCTAAGTTTGGCGTTCATATCGAGGATTCGCTCTATGCACGCACCTACGATGCCTTTAAGGCTGACCGCCTCGCTGAGGTGAAGGCTAATGTCGAGATATCCGAGAAGAGATTCCCGCTTGGAGCTAACCGCGACAAGTTTATCTTCTTCAACGGTATGGCGAAACTCAACGAGGGAGATGCCAAGGGATGTATCGACGACATGAAGACGGTGGTCGACAAATACCCGAAGAGTGAAGTGAGTAACCTCGCCGGAATGATTATAAACGGCGTTAAGGAGGGACGGAAACTGCATGGAGGAAAGTTTGACATCAGCGACGTCTGGGCAAGACGAAGTGTGGTGATGAGCGACAGCGATTCTATAAAAACACGTAAGTTCACTGCGGAAAGGAATGTTGACTTCTCGTTCATCATTGCTTACCAAACTGACTCTATTAACGAGAACCAGTTGCTCTATGAACTGGCAAAATACAACTTCTCTAACTTTATCGTGAGAAACTTTGCCATTACTACCGAGGAGGTGGAAGGACTGAAGCGTATGGTCGTTGGCGGATTCCGCAACTACGATGAAGCTCTGCAGTATGCACGACAGCTCTTTGCCAACAAGAAGATTCTCGCCCTTACCCACAAATGCCGTTCTATCATTATCAGCGACAAGAACAAGGAGCTGCTCGGCACGCAACTGAGTTATGACGACTACGACAAGTTCTACGAGAAACATTTCATACCATTGCGCATCAGCACCGTAAGACTGCTCACCGAACCTGCGGAGATTGAATACCAGAAGCCTACAGAAGAGACTAAGGAACAGGAGAACAAACTCGTGAATGGCGGTGTCATTGATGATGACACATTTATGCAGATTGGTGTTCCGACAGACAATAATACTCTTGTTCCGGAGGACAACAACACTGTTGTTCCTATCGATAACAACAATACTTCTGTGCCGGAGGATAACTCTACGACGATACCTGTTGACAACAACACTACTGCCCCTGTTGACGACAACACAACAATAACAGTACCTGTTGACGACAACACTACTGCCCCTGTTGATGACAATACAACAATAACAGTACCTGTTGACGACAAAGTCTATAAGTCAGAAGACAACAGCATTACGATACCCGTCGACAACAATGCTAACAAGTCTGAGGAACCATCGAAGAAATCTGAGAGTCCTAAAAAAACAGAGAACATCAAATCCTCTCAGAGCTCTCAGAACTCCCAGAGCTCCCAGAACTCCCAGAACTCCCAGAGCTCTCAGAACTCCCAGAACTCCCAACAGTCTCAAGACACCGGTATCCACTTTAACGATGACATTGACAGCAACAACTACGCTCCACAGTCTTCTGACGACAATAAAAAGAACAGTCAGCAGGACATCAATCTTGAAGACGACTATTACGAGTTGGATGGATTTTAAGAGTGTGAAATGTGTAGTGAGTAGCGTTAAATGAGTAGCGTTAAATGAGTAGCGTTAAATTACAACACCTACCCCACCTACAACACCTACCCCACCTAAAAAAAAAGAAAAAATGAGCAACGGATTATTATTATGGGTTGATGATGAGATTGAGCTCCTTCATGCCCACATAATATTTTTGGAAAAGAAAGGATATGAAGTCATTACCGTAAGTAACGGCACTGACGCCATTGACGAATGTCGGAAACATAACTTTGATCTCGTCTTGCTCGACGAGATGATGCCCGGAATCAGCGGACTGGAAACGCTACAGAAGATTAAGGACATTCTCCCTGCAACACCTGTGGTAATGGTTACCAAGAGTGAAGAGGAGGACATTATGGACCAGGCTATCGGCTCCAAAATTGCCGACTATCTTATCAAGCCTGTTAACCCTAACCAGATATTACTTACACTCAAGAAGAATATCCACCGCAAGGAAATCGTTACGGAGGTTACACAGACCGGTTACCAACAGAGCTTTATGGATATATCTTCGAGAATCGACAGCTGCAGAAATGCCGACGACTGGATGGAGGTATACCGACTGCTCGTACACTGGGAACTGGAACTGAGCAGCACCGACAGCAACATGACCGACATGCTGATGATGCAGAAAAGTGAGGCTAACAACGGATTTGCAAAATTTATACGCAACAATTATCTCGATTGGGTTGACCCGAAAGGAATGAACAACCCAGACCGTCCGATAATGAGCAACAACATCTTCAGCAAAAAGATATTCCCGCTTATCGACAAGGGCGAAAAGGTTTTTCTTATCGTTGTCGACAATTTCCGCTACGACCAGTGGCGGATGCTCGCCAAAGAAATCGGTGATATGTTCGATATCGACGAGAGTCTGTATATGAGTATTTTGCCAACGGCAACACAATATGCAAGAAATGCGATATTCAGTGGACTGATGCCTAACCAGATTGCAAAGATGTTCCCGGAGCTCTGGGTTGACGAGGATGAGGAAGAAGGGAAAAACCTTAACGAAGCTCCACTGATACAAACCCAACTCGACAGATACCGCAGAAGTAACATGAAATTCTCTTACCATAAGGTGAACGACTCTAACGGTGCCGACAAGATGCTGCAACAATTCAACAGTCTTGGCGACAACGACCTCAATGTGGTGGTGATTAACTTTATCGACATGCTGAGCCATGCACGAACGGAATCGAAAATGGTTAGGGAACTTGCCAACAACGAGTCGGCTTACAGAAGTATCACTCTGAGCTGGTTCCGCCATACGGTTTTGTCGGATCTCTTCCGTCGCCTTGCCGACAGCGACTATACCATTGTGCTTACTACCGACCACGGCAGCATCCGTGCCTCCCGTCCGATAAAGATTGTTGGCGACCGCAATACGAATACCAACCTGCGCTATAAGTTGGGCAAGAACCTCAACTATAATGCTAAAGATGTATTTACCATAAAGGATCCCGGCAAGGCACAGTTGCCATCACCAAATCTAAGTACATCATATGTTTTTGCCACCGGCGATGCCTTCTTTGCATATCCCAACAACTACAACTATTACGTGTCTTACTATAAAGATACTTTCCAGCACGGCGGCATCTCAATGGAAGAAATGCTTATACCGCTGGTAACAATGAAAAGAAAAAGGAGAGAGTAAAGCAAATGAGGAATGGAAAGTTTGAAGTGTTAAGTGAGAAGTTACCAAACCTACCCCACCTACCAAACCTACCCCACCTACCAAACCTCCCCAAATACAATAACCCCAAACCAATGAACAATAAAATAACAATAACCAGTCTCGACAGCATCAGCGATGCTGCCAAAGAATTCGTAAAGAACATGGGCGAAGGTAAAGTCTTTGCCTTCTACGGCAAGATGGGTGCCGGAAAAACAACCTTCATTAAAGCAATCTGCGAATGTCTCGGTGTTGATGATACCGTCACTTCCCCTACTTTCGCCATCGTTAACGAATACTCTTCCAATAAGGTGGATTTCCCTATCTACCATTTCGACTTCTACCGCATCAAAAAACTTGAGGAGGTGTACGACATGGGATATGAGGATTATTTCTATGGTGGCGGAGTATGCTTCATTGAATGGCCTGAACTGATTGAAGACTTATTGCCCAAAGACGCTATTCGCGTAGACATTAAGGAGAATGAGGACGGCACAAGAACAGTATGTTTCTGATGACCCAAGACGAACAATTCATGCATAAGGCTCTTGTCGAGGCACAGACAGCCTTTGACGAAGGAGAAATCCCTGTAGGCGCTATCGTCGTTTGCCAGGGGAAGATAATATCACGTGCCCATAACCTGACGGAGACCCTCACTGACGTTACCGCACATGCCGAAATGCAGGCTATCACGGCTGCCGCTAATGCTCTCGGCGGGAAATACCTTACGGGGTGCACCCTTTACGTTACCGTAGAACCGTGTCCGATGTGTGCCGGTGCTATCGGTTGGGCACAGATTCCACGTATCGTATATGGTGCTCCCGATGAGAAACGGGGATACCGCAAGTTTGCCCCTAATGTGTTCCACCCTAAGGCGACAGTCGTGGGCGGTGTGCTTGAAGACGAATGCAGATCGCTGATGCAAGACTTCTTTAAACAGAGGAGATGAAAGGTCTCACGCTTTATGGACTTCTACTGAAGAAAAGACAATAAAAGAGGAACTCCGTGCTTGGCATACCCTTGGAATGATGCCAAACACGGAGTTTCTCTTATTTATTTGAAGCGACTTGCCGGATTACAGCAGGGCGTCAAACTTCTTCTGAATAGCCGACTTCGACTGTCCACCTACAAGGCGGTCTACAACTTCACCTCCCTTGAAGAAGAGGATTGTAGGAATGTTGCGGATTCCGAACTCCATAACGATGTCGTCGTTTTCCTCAACATCACACTTACCTACTACGATCTTGCCGTCGTACTCCTTTGCCAACTCCTCGATATAAGGGGCAATGGCACGGCAAGGACCACACCATGTAGCCCAGAAATCTACTACTAAAGGCTTGTCGCCATTTTTCAAACTCTCAAAGTTCTCGGTTGTGATTGTTACTTCCATTTTCTTTTTTTATTTTGTTATTAATAATTCTGTTTACATTTTCTCTACGGCAAACTGTATGCCATATTTCCTGTTGTGACAATAGAAACCGTCTATCTGCCAATTTTATTCATAAATGAAATGGTGAACGGCGTACAGACAATATTCTATTATGTATCAGTTTATATGATACTCCATAGCCTCACAACTGTCTATAAAGAGCAGCAAATTGCGCGTAACGTCTACACCTGGTAACTTGGAGCGCATCAGCACGCCCCGACGGTCTTCCACGCTGTTTAGTTGCATAAACACCTGCGTCTTGCCCGGTGTCTCACTCACCATCTCAAAGAGGTCTGACACCATGACCTGAGTAACCTTCTGCGGATCGATATTGATTGTTATCTTCTCGATATACTTATCTTTCACCGTGTTCAGATACTGAACATCATTTATGTTTACATCATAGAATTTCGATGTGGCATACTTCTGCGAAATGGTCATCTTGACATACACGGAGCAATTCTCAGAGAACATACCCTTCCATCTGCCCCATGGCTCACCGAAGAGAGCAAGTTCGCCGGAGCCGGTGAAATCCTCTATCGTCACTATGCCGAACGGCGACCCTTTCTTTGTAAATCCCTCCCGGATACCGGTAACAATTCCTCCGAATGTTACTTCGCCTTTCTTTGCAAGTTCTTCCTTGTCGCCAATCTCGGTGCATTTAGTGTTACAGAGACTGTTGAGCACCACGGCAAACTCGTCGAGCGGATGTGCCGAGAGATAGATACCCACGAGTTCGCGCTCACGGTTAAGACGAATGATGTCGCTCCACTTTTCAAAGTTTTCAGGAAACTTCGGTGGTGTTACTTCCACGGCATCGAAGGCCCCGAAGAGCGAGTTCTGCGCCTCCCGCTTAGCCGACTGATACGACTGTCCGAAACGTATCAGCGTATCAAAGAAGCTGTCGCCGCGCTCATTGGTTCCCATAAGCTGTTCGCGAGGAATGCCGAAACTGTCGAAGCCACCGCTGAGTGCCATACTCTCGAAGCATTTGCGGTTGCAGGCACTGAGGTTTACGCGCTGCACGACATCGAAGATATCCTTATACGGTCCGTTTTTCTCTCTCTCGCTAATCAGTGCTTCGGCAGCTGCCGTTCCCATTCCCTTTATTGCCGCGAGTCCGAAACGTATCGCTCCATGACTGTTCACGCTGAACTTATTGCGACTCTCGTTTACATCCGGTCCGAGTGTCTGAATGCCCATAGCGCGACACTCGTCCATGAGTTTCGTGATTTCAGTTATGTTGGCAAGGTTCCGGCTCATATTGGCAGCCATATATTCTGCCGGGTAGTGAGCCTTGAGATATGCCGTCTGGTATGCCACCCACGAATAGCATGTGGCATGACTCTTGTTGAAGGCGTAGCTGGCGAATTTCTCCCAGTCTGCCCATATCTTCTCGAGTACTTTAGGGTCATGACCGTTCTTCTTTCCTCCCTCGATGAACATAGGCTTCATCTGGTCTACGATGGCTTTCTTCTTCTTTCCCATCGCCTTTCGGAGGGCATCGCTCTGACCGCGGGTGAAGTCGGCAAGCTGGCGTGAGAGGAGCATCACCTGCTCCTGGTATACGGTAATGCCGTAGGTATCCTTTAGGTATTTCTCCATGCAGGGGATATCGTATTTTATCTCCTCCTTACCGTTCTTTCGGGCGATGAACGACGGGATGTAGTCCATTGGTCCCGGACGGTAGAGGGCGTTCATGGCGATGATGTCCTCAAAGGTAGTAGGATGCAGCTCACGGAGATATTTCTGCATTCCGGCAGACTCAAACTGGAAGGTGCCGATGGTGCGTCCCTCGCTATATAGTTTATATGTATCGGGGTCGTCGATAGGAATTGTGTCGAGGTCAATCTCCTTTCCCGTATGCATACGGATATTCTCCACTGCCTCCTTCAGGATGGAGAGAGTCTTCAGTCCGAGGAAGTCCATCTTGATAAGTCCAGTTTCCTCGATAACGTGTCCGTCATACTGCGTACAGAGCAGTTTGTGTCCCGGGTCCGCCTTGTCTTCGGCGGTAGACACCGGCACCCAGTCGCTGATGGCATCTCGACAGATAATCGTGCCACAGGCATGAATACCCGTACCGCGCACGGTGCCCTCGAGCATCTTGGCATACGAGATGGTGTTGCGCAGTCTCTCGTCTGGCGAAGCCTCAGCCTCACGCAGTTCCGGCACGCACTTTATGGCATTGGTAAGGTTCATCTTCAACCCATCGGGCAGCTTGTCGGGAATCTGCTTACACAAGTGGTTGATTACGGGCAGCGGCACTTTCTCCACACGTGCTACATCCTTCAAGGCATTTTTCGTTGCCATCGTACCGTAGGTTATGATATGTGCCACCTTATCGTGTCCGTATTTGTCTTCCACCCATTCGAGCACCTTACCACGTCCGTCATCATCGAAGTCGGTATCAATATCAGGCAATGAGATACGATCCGGGTTAAGGAAACGCTCAAACAGCAAATCGTATTTCATCGGGTCTATCTTGGTGATACCCAAGCAGTATGCCACCACGGAACCGGCGGCAGAACCACGTCCCGGACCTACCATCACGCCGAGTTCGTCGCGAGCGGAGTTGATAAAGTCTTGCACGATGAGGAAGTAGCCCGGGAATCCCATGGTCTTCATGATATGCAGCTCAAACTTCACTCGCTCTGCCACATCATCGGGCAGAGGGTCGCCGTAGCGCACCTTTGCTCCGTCGTAGGCAAGTTTGGCGAGATAGTCTGCCTCAAACTTTATTCGGTATATTTTGTCTATGCCTCCGAGTTTCTTTATTTTTTTGTCAGCCTCCTCCTTTGGCAACGGGTTTTCGCCGTTCTCATCGGTAGTAAACTCGCGGTAGAGCTGTTCCGGGGTATAGTTGCGACGGGTGTCTTCCTCTGTTCCGAATTCTGCCGGGATTGGGAAGAACGGCATAATCGGGGCGTGGTCTATACTGTATGTCTCCACCTTGTCGAGAATTTCGAGTGTGTTCGACAGGGCTTCGGGCACATCGGCAAACACCTCGTTCATCTCCTCGCGGGTCTTGAACCATTCCTGTTTTGAGTAGAGCATACGGTTAGGGTCGTCGAGGTCTTTGCCTGTTGCAAGACAGAGCAGGTGGTCGTGTGCTTCGGCATTGTCCTGGTCTACGAAGTGGGCATCGTTGGTGCACACGAGTTTTATGCCGTATTCCTTTGCAAGCTGCATGATTACGCGGTTTGCCTTTTGCTGCAGGGGGAAGGTCTCGCGGTTTGCCCTTTGGTTGGGGTCTTTCACTTCGTGGCGCTGCAGCTCCAGATAGTAGTCGTCGCCAAACACGCGGTGGTACCACTCTATTGCCTCCCGAGCTCCGGCGATGTCGTCCTTGAGTATCTTTGCCGGCACTTCTCCGGCGATACATGCCGAACAGACGATTAGGTCTTCGTGGTATTTCTCCAGGTCGGCGCGGTCGGTTCGCGGACGCATGTAGAATCCGTCGACCCATGCCCTCGACACGAGTTTTATGAGGTTCTTGTATCCGTTGTAGTTTTTGGCGAGTACTATCAGGTGGTATCCGCTCTTGTCTATCTTCGGGTCGGAACGGTCGCTCTTGCTGCGGCGCGCCACATACATCTCGCAGCCGAAGATTGGTTTGAATTCGGGTTTTCCCTCATCACGGAGCTTGCCGTTGACTTTGTTGCAGTAGTTGAACAGCTCCTTCACGCCGAACATGTCGCCGTGGTCTGTTATCGCCATTCCCTTCATGCCGTTGGCAATCGCTTTATCAACGAGCTTCGGAATGCTCGACTGTCCGTCGAGAATACTGTAGTACGTATGAACGTGGAGATGTATGAAATCTTGCATTTATTATGATTTTTTCTTGAAAACAGGCGAAACTTCGCCAAAACAAGGCTCAAAGTTACAGCTTATAGCTGAAACGACAAAAGAATAAGAGTAAAATTTGTAGAAATGAGATAAAAGAAGTACCTTTGCAGACGCTTTATATTAAAGCGGTTTTCACAAGTATTGATACTATGGGTAAAAGAATAAAGAAACTTAAAAATGTCAGAATACATAGAGAGGGCACCGACACCCTGCTCTACGGTATCGTTTTCATCGCTGCCGTGGCTGCAATATTGTGGATGTCGTTCGACAACAAGATTGCATTCTGGAGCTTTCTCCTCGTTTTTGGCATCGTATATACTATAATAGTAAATTTCTTCCGCTGTCCGAAAAGATTCTTCGACGGAGACACTGAAAATATCGTTGTCGCTCCTGCCGACGGCAAAGTTGTTGTAATCGAAGAGGTTGAGGAAAACACCTACTTCCACGACAAGAGGATTATGGTGAGTATCTTCATGAGTCTTTTCAATGTTCATGCCAACTGGTTCCCCGTTGACGGCAAGGTTAAGTTCGTTCACCATCAGAACGGTAATTTCCACAAGGCATGGCTGCCTAAGGCAAGCGAGGAAAACGAGCATGCCGACGTGATGCTCGTTACCGACAGCGGCAAGGAGATTCTCTGCCGCCAGATTGCGGGAGCCGTGGCAAGGCGCATCGTTACTTATGCCAAGCCAGAAGAAGACTGCTACATCGATGAGCATCTGGGCTTTATAAAATTCGGATCCAGAGTTGACGTCTATCTGCCGCTCGGCACGGAGATATGCGTAAAGATGGGACAGAACACCACCGGAGACAAGACAGTCATAGCAAAACTTAAATAATCGAATCGCCCCGGACGCATTCTCGAAGAGGATGTTTTCGGGGCTTTCACTTTTTACGTTTCATTTATATAAGGATAACAAAAATGGCAAATTTCATCACTAAGAATATTCCTAACTCTATCACGTGTTGCAACCTTATTTCCGGCTGTATTGCAACATCGTTTGCTTTAGTTAACAGACCGGAGCTTGCTCTGCTCTGGATTGTAATAGGAGCTACCTTCGACTTCTTCGACGGCATGAGTGCACGCCTTCTCGGTGTTTCATCGCCTATCGGCAAGGAACTGGACTCGCTTGCCGACGACGTTACGTTCGGAGTGGCACCGGCTACTATGGTATTCTCTCTGCTCAACTATATGGAATACCCGGAGTTTCTCGAACCTGCAAGAACTTTTCTGCCGTTCTTTGCCTACATAATGGCGGCGTTTGCTGCCCTGAGACTGGCGAAATTCAATCTCGACACAAGGCAGACCACTTCTTTTATCGGATTGCCTACTCCGGCTAATGCCCTTTTCTGGGGTTCGCTCATTGTGGGAGCGGAAGAGTTTATCGTAGCATCTCCTTATAATGTTTTTGTCGTTATGGCGATGGTTCTGCTGAGCAGCTACATTCAAGTGGCTGAACTGCCGATGTTTGCTTTGAAATTCAAACACTGGGGATGGAAGGGAAATGAAGTGAAATACGTTTTTCTTATCACCTGCATCCCGTTGCTCCTTATCTTCCGCCTCTCGGCTTTCGCCATAATAATAGCATGGTATGTCATACTGTCGGTATATGTGAACCTCTCGGCTAAACAGAAGGCGACGAAGAATGACACACGGGCATAACTCTGACAATTCAGCGCTTCATGGCACCATATTTGCCGTTGTCATGGCAGAGAAATAAAGTGTTTAACCAAGTAAACTGAATAAAATTATGTCAATTCTACTGTATCTCCTGCTTTTCATCTTCTTATATTTCGTGGCAAAGGTGGCATGGAAGTTCTATACCCTCTACCGCAGACTGCACAATGTAACCAAGCAGTTCCGCGATTTCAGTTCGAGTCAGAACGCAAGCGGATATGGCTCTTACGACAACCAGTATTCGCGACAGTCTACCACCACTTCTACGGGCGAAGTGATTGAAGACCGCCGCACGGAGGACGAGATTAACCGCAAGATTTTCACTCAAGAGGAAGGGGAATACGTGGACTTCGAGGAGGAAAAATAACGAAACACTATATACATTATTATATATAAGTGACTGCCCACAGTCACTTTTTTTGTTTAGTAATCTTACTACAAATAAATAGCTATTCACAATTAGT
>DCBP01000060.1:32282-33146 GCA_002314055.1 Prevotella sp. UBA1104 | reverse complement strand
AAGTAAATCCAGTAAACATCAGCGTTTGGGCTAAACAGCAGCAGCGTTTGATAGAAACAGCAGCGGTGTTTGATAGGAATACCAAAAGTGCAGAATTAGCTTATTCTTTTTGCCACTTTCAGAAAGTCTTGTGACTTTACAACTATGGAAACAATGGATAACAATCTTTTCCTGATAAAATTCAAGAAATAGGAATAGAGTGCTTTAAAAAATCCTTCACCATAAGAAGCTGATTGTCAGTAAATTATAAGTATGGTGAAGGATTTTTGATTTTTATGTAATTACTTTTAATAATACAGCCTGTACGTGAAACACACTGTTTGTGGACATACTGTATCAACACTTTTTATCGCATGGTAGAAGAAAGAGCTATTCTTTATATATCAGTACCGTGGCATAGGCACTTATGCCCTCTTCTCTACCTGTAAAGCCGAGTTTTTCCGTTGTCGTTGCCTTGATTGATATATCGTCGATATCAACATTCATAACACCGGCAAGACATTCTTTCATCGCCTCTACATGAGGGTTTATCTTTGGGCGCTCTGCACATACCGTGGCATCGATATTGCCAACCATATATCCTTTTGTAGCAATAAGGTCTATTGTTTTCTTCAACAGTATCTTGCTGTCTATATCAAGTGTATCTGCTGATGTATCAGGAAAATGATAACCAATATCCCGCATATTTGCCGCTCCGAGCAATGCGTCGCAAATGGCATGGATAAGCACATCGGCATCGCTATGACCAAGCAAGCCGAGGGTGTGTTCTATGCGAATTCCTCCTAACCATAATTCACGTCCCTTAACAAGCTTGTGAACATCAAAGCCAAAACCAATGCGGAAACCCACCCTGGCCCTCCCCAA
>DCBP01000060.1:0-32183 GCA_002314055.1 Prevotella sp. UBA1104 | reverse complement strand
CCCTCCCCAAGGGAGGGATAGAGTTACTATTATCTGTAATGGGGGGTTGTGAAGATGTTTTCGTATCTTTAGAAGAATCTGATGAAATTGATTTCAATTCGTCTATATAATCCTTTATGATACCTAAAGTTTCATCCGTATCATAAACAACCTGTTCATTAACAAATCTCAAGAAAGTAAAGCCTTCTTCTTCAAGGAATTTTTGACGTTCTTTATCCTTTTCCGGCTGTTCCCCCTCAAGATGATACCCACCATCTATCTCAATTATCAATCTCAAGCTAAGACAAACGAAATCAGGAATATATCCACAAATTGGATGTTGCTGTCTGAAATGAGCCTTCAATCCGTTCCCCTTTAAATAATTCCACAAAACAGCTTCCGCTTCCGTTGGATTATTCCTCATTCGTCTTGCCTGTTCCAACAACAGATGATACGTAGTTCCATCCGTCGTCTGATAACCATATTTCATACCGTATAATTTAAAGAATAATTTATAAAGAGTAACTTCATTCCCTCCCTTAGGGAGGGTTAGGGTGGGTTTCATTCCCTCCCTTAGGGAGGGTTAGGGTGGGTTTTCCGTGGGTATTTACTTCCTCTTAAACAAATCCTTCAGTCCGTCCATGTCGAATCCGAGCGTAAAGCGGAGAGTCTGGTCGAGCGGATTACTCTTTGCCGTAGCAATTACATAACCGCAGTCGAGAGTGAAGGCACTCATGCGGAAACCGGCACCGACAGTGAAATATTTACGGTTACCCTTGTTCTCCGACTCGTTGTGGTAACCGGCACGGAGCGAGAATTTATCGTTATATACATACTCTGCACCGACGCTCCAGTTAATCTCCTGCAACTCTTCCTTGAATCCGCCAGGAGCATCGCCGAAGCTCTTGAAAATACCGGAGATGCTACTCGTATTATAATATTCATCCTCTACGCGCTGCTGATAATCCTCAGTACTCTCACCCTCATTCTGCTGAGGATAAGTAGGAACAAGGAGCTTGTTGGCATCAGCAGAGATAGTAAAGCGGTTGAACTCGTCGATTGGTACCATAAGGGCAGCACCAAGACGCATGTTGGTAGGAATAAACTCGCTGTAGTCGCTACCGCCGAAGGTTATCTTACTACCGATGTTGCTGATGTTCAAACCTATTCCGAGCTGACACTCGCGCGAACCTATATTGATATAGTTGTTGTAGTAGCAGGCGATGTCGGCAGCGAAAGCACTCGATGCTGTTCTTTCCTCATCAGAGCTGTACTGCATATCCGACATAAGATAGCGCACACCGGCAGCGATGGAGAATTTCTCGCTCAGCATCAGTGAGTATGCCACGTCGAACGACATCTCATACGGATTGATGGTCTGCGCATTGCTGACATCACCCGTAGAACTGTCGTAATTGGTATAGACCTCTCCAAGGGAGAAATAACGGAGTGATGCCGACACGGCACTGTAGTCGCCTATTCGATAGTAGCCGGCAAGATAGGCAATATCCATATCGCTGACGAGGGAACGGAGCCATGGGGTATAGTTCAATGCAACGCCTGCACGGCTGATACAGAACGGATATTTTGCCGGGTTCCAATACTGTGAGTTTACGTCCGGGTCGGTGGCAGCTCCCACATCACCCATACCGGCAGCACGGGCATCCGGAGCAATTGTCTGCGACACGAGTGCGGTATGTATAGGATTGAACATAGAGCGCTTGTCTTGCGCCTTTGCGTTTATGCTCATTACGATGAGGACTGCTGCTATTGCAAATATTTTAAAGTTTGTCTTCATTATTCTTTATTTATATTATTGTGATTGCTATATGATAACTGATAAAGTATAAAATTATTGTGTACTGCTGATGATTTAACACCTTATCTACAGTTTTTACCTTTCAGGAATCAATAATTATATCAGTTTAAGACTATCAGTTTCTTTGCCTTCGACACTTCGCTACTGCCGTCGCAACTCATGCGAACGCGATAGAGATATACACCGGACTGTAGTCTGCCGCCGACATCAGTGCAGAGGTCCCAGTTATAGGTGTAGGTGATGCCAGAGGTTACGCCGTTTTCCTTATGCGTCCATAGCAGTCTGCCACTCGCATCAAATACTTCTATGCTTACATCTATGTCGCTGCCGCCACGGTCGTGGGCTACGATAAATGTGGTGTTTGTCTTTGCCGGATTATTCGAACAGCTTATGTCGGTTAGCTTAGGAGTAAGTCCCTTTACGACATTAAATTTCAGGGTTGCCGTCGACGGGTTGTTCAGGATATCCCATGCCGTGAACTTCAACCTGTGTGTTCCCTCTTCAAGCTCAGGTATATTATAATATGTGGAACCTTTAGTAAAGGAACCGAAGTCCAACGAGAAGTTGTCGTTCAGACTGTATGTTTTCATCGGGTCATCGTCTATCACGAGCTGAAGCTCATGACCAATTCCGCTACCCGACGTGTTCAAACCGTTATCGTCGGATATATTGGCAACGAAATAAGGGGTACTGTTTACATTTCCTCCATTTACGAAACTTGGCGAATTGAGATAGCAGTATATCGACGGACCGATAGAGTCTGTAGTCAAATCCTCAGTTCCGCCAACAATAAAGCTGTCGGAATATCCGTTTGCCGTTTTATCCTTCTTGTCGTTGATGGCAAAAACAGTGATTAGTCCGGAATCATTAGAATAATTGATGTCCTTCGTTACAGCAAACTGTATTTCGAACTTGCCGGCTCTAATACTGTCGTTACCGTTAAAGATAGTGTTGATACGGTCTTGATAAGTCATAGCCTCGCTTGTTCCGTCTTTGCCCGTATCGTTGATTCTTCCTGTTATGTCCTCCTTCGAGTCCATAACATTAATGTTGATGATACCGTTAAAATCAGAATTAACCTCGCCAGTCGTACCGTTCTTCACGTGTCCTTTGACAACAGCCCTCGAACCGGCTTTCATCTGTGGAACCGTCTTTGACTCAGCGATAGAGACACCATTAATACTGTCAACCACTATCGTATCACCCGGAACATTCAATACGAGAGCCGGATCGCCGAGCAGGTTATACTGAAGTTTGTTTTCAGTTTTGTCGCCACCCGTAGATACCGTAACGAGATTGTTCTTGGCAATGCGCTGCGCCTCACCGATAGAAGTATACTTGCCGTTTTGTTTCGTAAACAGTGCCGTTAGATAGGCTCTGTTTATCGCCTCATTATAGTTTGTATATACGGTTCTCGTAGTGCCATAAAATGCCACGGCTCCACCATCAGGATTAAGAACGGCATTTTCTCCGATGTTGGTAACAGTGCCGTCGAAAGGCATTATATCGCAGGATGCAGTAATCCAGAGAGAAAGTCCCTTGTTCCTGAAGACTGAAAAATCAGCACTACGGAGTACTGCCTCATGCGACATCTGGTCAGCACGTCCGTGACCACAGTAGTCGACCAACAACACACCGTCGTTCTGCTGTTTCTTTATAATCTCCGTTATCTCCGGATAAGTATTTCCAGTAGCCGTTACCGTAACGGGATACATATCCCATAAGATACGCTTTACTTGCAAACCGGGGGCAAGCTCTTCAACAATCTTTGCAGCATTGTTAGAAGCCTTCATGTGAACATTGTTGTTTCCGTCATCACCAAGAAACATTACCTTGTTCTGCCATTCGCCTGGATAGATATTGTCCATGTAGTTGATGGACTTGTCTACCATTATCTTCGCTTCGTCAGGCGTGGTAACGGGGAATCGGCCGACAGCCATGTCATACTTGTCAGTCTTCGTACCGTTTGACGAGGCATTTGCCCCCTCCCCGTCGTCGAGGGCTACAAAGTATCCCTCATCAACAAAGCAATTGATGGCATGCATGGAATTCTCACTCTCGAAGCAAAGAAGATAATCATCGGGACTGAACATGGATGTTGCAGAAGTGTTCATTCTGTTGTCCCATACGCAATCTCCGAAAAGGACAAGATACTTCGGCATTTCTTCTTCGGTCTCGGCTCTATCGTAAAGCATCTTCAGATACAGGCGATAGGCGTCAGCCTCTGGCGTGCCGCTCGAGAATTCATTGTACAGTTCATCTGCCGGCACGATGCGCACACTCATTTTGTCGTGTTTCTCGTGATAAGTTTTCAGGCGCTCTGCCTGTGCTGTAAGTTTCTGACTTGTAGGCACAATGATTATCATATCGCAAGCCTTGTCGGCATGATGATTCTGATTTGTTATATTATAAACATACTCAGGTTCCGGGAATGCCGTTGTTGAAAGTTTCGGCTCAGGACGAGGCTCATTGAATGTAAGGGATATAAAATCGAGCCTTATGACAGAACTGCCGGTATTGCGCACAGCAACGGTATTACTGCCCTGAATATTGCTAACCATATAAGAGCCGGAAGACTGCAAGGCATGAGAATAGCTATCGTCTTTGGATTTCGACATATATAAATTTCCAACGACGGAATCATTAAAGAGGATTTCGGCAGATGCATCGGCACCCGACGTTATATTTATCATCATCCTTCCCGATGTACCGTTGTCGGATGCCGGTGCTGTCAGGGTGTAAGTGGAAGTGGCTCCAGCGTTTATCGGTGTACTCTCATAAAGATTGCGTCCGCCCTCATACCAGGCATAATTGTCTACCTCATGCAGAGAGTGGTAATCATCATTTGAAGGATAAAACGAGCCAATGAATGCTGCCGAATCTACAGCTGCCGGTTCGCCGTCGCCTTGCGTAAGGAAATAATACCCGTAATCAGAATAAGGATTGCGAGTTCTTGTAGTGGCGAATTTTGATGACCACGTAACGGTTCCAACACCATAGAACAGTCGTTTGCCACCCACCGTACATGTCGGGACTTCCTTCAAATCGTCATATCCCGTTATCGAAGACTCTTCGAGTTCCTCCTTATGCAAACCACCGCCATAACCATAGATTTTCACTTTGCTCAGATCCGTAAACCCGGCACGTTTTATTAAGGCATCCGTCAGCTGATAGACACCAGTAGATGGTATACGAATCTTTGCCCATTTTCCGGAAGCGAGTACGGAGTTCTTCACATACCTGTCCGCCTTTGATGTTCCTTCCGAAGCTTCTGCACGAAGAATCCTTTTGCTTTTAGCCTTAGCCTTCACGTTGAGCATGAAACTGACAAGTTTCTGGTATTTGCCGTTTCTGAAGACTATAGGATTGAAATATACCTCCAAAATGCCCTGTTTCCTCTCCACACAAATATTCTGGTGTATAAGAGGCATCTCCGGCAACTTTCCTGCAACGAGAGACTTTGTCTTCTCAATATCCTGTCTGCTCATATCAATAAACTCAGGATAGTCTATCGATACGGTATAAATAGAATCGGCATAAGTCTTACCGAGTCTTGCAGAATATTTAAAAACAGGCAAATCTTCGCCAATCCTTACTTCATTGGCGGTAAGGTTGAAAAACTTCTGCGCCTCTACAGCTGTATTGCCCAGAAGTATCATTATCAGGAATAGAAGTATATTTCTTTTCATTTACTTTATATTAAATTCAAGTACTTTACGGCTTTCTATGTAGCCCTCAAGATGGTCGTCGATATTTACAGGACCAACTCCTACCGGTGTTCCCGTATACAGGATATCACCCGTTTTAAGAGTAAAATACTTACTTATATATTCTATAATCTCATCAATTTTGAAGAGCATGTCGCTTGTACAGCCTTCCTGTACGGTTTTTCCGTTTATGTCAAGATGAAACGGCAACGTCTGTACATCGCGGAACTTATCCACAGATACCCACTCTCCGATAGCAGCCGCCCCGTCAAAGCCTTTACACATCTCCCACGGCAGTCCTTTTTCCCGAAGCTGTTTCTGCAAGTCGCGAGCAGTGAAGTCAATGCCCACAGTAACAGCATCGTAATACCTGTGGGCGAAGCGTGCCGGGATAGCCTTGCCCAAACGACAGATACGCACTACGATCTCCGTTTCATAGTCGATGCGCCCCATATCATCAGGCACAAAAAACGGTTTGCCGTCTTTAAGCAATGAAGAGTCAGCCTTTGTAAAAATTACAGGACTCTCTCCCTTATATAACGTTTCGTTAAGCTCTTTATTGTGTTGCGGATAATTCAATCCTACTGCAAAAATCTTCATCTTATAATAATTGTATGTTATTTTTCAATCTTAGTCATAGTCTTCATCGCTTCAAACATAAAATCATTTGAAGGAATAATTCCCTGCGGTCTGACAAACACTGTTTTCTTGAGTTTCCTGTCTGCCTTTCGTTCCTCCTTCGTCGCATAGTCTATTCCAAGAACATAAACCTCAGCATATTCATCTACATATCCCATAGTTTTGGTCTGATACACACGGTATCTATCGGAAACATTCAAAAGATTGTAAATCTTCGGTGCCCCATACTCTGTGGAATACGTCTCGCTTTTACACATATTGGCAAAAGCAAAGCCAAACAACGGAATCTTAAAAGGTTTCTCCGAAAAAATACTGTCGTGTACAATCTCGCATTTTTTATTTACGGAGTCTTCGTTCATGTACAATATACTGCCAGCCCGTTTCCACGAACTCCTTAACCGGCGTGACCCTCTAAGGGAATTATAACGTAGATGTCCGTCGAATGAAAGAAACATCGTCGGGTCGGAACAAGAAGCCAAAGATTTCAACATGTGGCTTTCTCCCGTCATGGCATTATGATTTTCATAACAGCTTTCGGAGAGAATTTTTCTTGATGTCGGTTGGTCTTCGTTTCCTGTTTTAAAATACAAATAGGCAATGCTTTCAGAAAAAGATGCAGGTTTGCCTTTCAATACTCTATACTGCCGGATATATACCTTCATTCTCAGTTCAGCATCATCCGGCTTATTGACTTTAACCTCTGGCAGTTGATGGATGCGAGGCGTGAGAAGTACATCAGCGTCTTTGTATAATGCAGGGTTAACATTTACCGGATTATAGTTTATATGCTGAACATGAACATTGTCGCAGCCATCGGCGGATTTCGGAAGGAAACCGTCATAATCAGTCATTCCCAAGAATGTACCATCGGCAGCATTAAAGACACTTGCCGAAATAATAGGCTGCTTATCGTTTTCATCAACGACCTTAACTTGAGAAAAGCCATTGGTAGAAATCAAAAAAAACAGAATAAAGGAAATGAAACTCATCAATTTAAATCCATCCATATACACCATTTTTAAGCCCTCCATATACATGACGTTTTAATTAAAACAGAAAACATTAAAAGCCAAGCAAACGATCATACGAATCCTTTGCCTGGCTTTATATTATTTATAGAATAATCCTGCGGATTAGTCAGCGCTCAAAGAGAAACGCTTGAAGTCAACCACTGTAAGCTCCTTGTCGGCAGCCTTCAGATAGTCAGAAACCGACTGCTTGCTGTCCTGGATGAACTCCTGGTTAAGCAGACAGTTCTCCTTGAAGATACGGTTGATACGACCCTTCACGATATTCTCGATCATCGGTGCAGGAAGATTAGCAGCCTTCTCTGCAGAAACAGTAGCGATGATTTCCTTAGCCTTGGCAACGTCCTCAGCAGTAATCCATCCCTTACCGATATTAGACTCCATGTGCTCCTCAGAGTCAACGTGTGCAGGGTTGATGCCAGCCTTCTTCAAAGCAGCCTCAACAGCCTTCTGAACCAGCTCCTGCTTTGTCTTCTCGGCAGCAACCTTCTTCTCCTCCTCGATGAACTCCTGAGAAACAGAAGCCTCGTCAAGGAACATAGGCTTCATGGCAGCTACCTGCATAGCGATAGCGTGAGCCTGCTCCTCAGCCGGTTTGTTAGTCTGAACCATGGTGCAGAGAGTATGCTTGCCCATGTGGTCGTAAGTAGAAACGTTCTCACCCTCGATGAAGTTGTAGCCCTCGAGCTCCATCTTCTCACCGGTGATACCAGAACGAGCAACGACAGCGTCCTGAACCTTAGTTCCGTCAGCCAGAGTAAGCTCCTTAACCTCGTCAAGGCTCTTAGCCTTTGCAGCAACAGCAGCGTCGAGGATGTCCTGTGTCAGTTTGATATAGTCAGCTCCGTTAGCAACGAAGTCAGTCTCACACTTCAAGGCAACGATAGCACCGAAGCCATCAGCATATTTTACGAGAACGCAACCGTTAGAAGTCTCGCGGTCAGAACGCTTAGCAGCGATAGCCTGTCCCTTCTCACGGATAATCTCTACTGCCTTTTCGAAATTGCCCTCAGCATCGGTGAGAGCCTTCTTGCAATCAGAAAGACCAGCGCCAGTCATTTTGCGCAGTTTCTGAATATCAGCTATTGATACAGCCATAGTCTTAAAAAATGAATTAGGTTTTAGATTAATATTGAAAAAAGGAACATTGAATTAAGTTTTCCGTAAAGTCATTAATTCAACGTTCCCATTTACTTTATACTGTTATTGATTAAGCCTCTGCAGGAGTCTCCTCAGCAGGAGTTTCCTTACGTGCAGCCTTGCGAGCGCGCTTTGGCTTGTCCTCAGCTGCCTCAGCCTGCTCTTTAGCAGCCTTCTCGTCAGCCTTCTCAACTTTGCGCTCCTCGAGTCCCTCGTTGATAGCGTCGCAGCAAGCCGACAAGATAACGTCGATGCTGTCCTTAGCGTCATCATTAGCAGGAATCATGAAGTCAACGTCTTTAGGATTAGAGTTTGTATCCACGATAGCGAATACAGGAATACCAAGACGCTTAGCCTCTTTAACGGCGATGGCCTCTTTCATAACATCAACAACGAAGAGTGCAGATGGCAGACGAGTAAGGTCGGCGATAGAACCGAGGTTCTTCTCGAGCTTAGCACGCTGACGAGAGATCTGCAGGATCTCGCGCTTAGACAGGTTAGAATAAGTTCCGTCGTTCATCAGCTTATCGATGTTAGCCATTTTCTTCACAGCCTTACGGATTGTAGGGAAGTTAGTGAGCATACCGCCTGGCCAACGCTCGATAACGTATGGCATATTGACAGAAGCAGCCTTAGCAGCTACAACGTCCTTAGCCTGTTTTTTAGTAGCAACGAACAGGATTTTCTTTCCTGACTTTGCAATCTGCTTCAGAGCCTCAGCAGCCTCGTCAATCTTAGCTACAGTCTTATACAGATCGATGATATGAATGCCGTTACGCTCCATGAAGATATAAGGAGCCATTGCAGGATTCCACTTGCGTGTAAGGTGACCGAAGTGACATCCGGCCTTCAGAAGCATATCAAAATTTGTTCTTGACATTTTGTTTTCTTGTTAAATGTTTTGTTTACTTTCTTATTAATTCTGTTTTGTTAGAACCAACCGGCGGGTAGTCCTGAAACAGGTGGGTCCCGTCAGTTTAGATGCTAAACTGTGTCCAGCTATCCAGAGGATTAACGCTTGCTGAACTGGAAGCGACGACGAGCCTTTGGACGTCCTGGCTTCTTACGCTCAACGGCACGAGAGTCGCGAGTCATGAATCCGTGATCCTTCAAAGTCTTCTTGTCCTCAGCATTTACCTTAACGAGAGCGCGGGCGATAGCGAGGCGAAGAGCCTGGCTCTGACCTGTAAAGCCACCACCGTCGAGGTTTGCCTTGATGTCATACTTCTCAACAGCATCGAGAGCGAGCAGAGGCTGCTTAACAACATACTGTACGATTGCTGATGGGAAATACTCAGTAATATCTTTCTTGTTAATGGTTATCTTGCCAGTACCCTCGCTCATGTAAACACGTGCTACGGCACTCTTACGGCGACCAATTGCGTTAATTACTTCCATTATCGTGTTAATTATTTATACTGGTTAATATCGATTGCTTTTGGTTTCTGAGCCTCGTGATTGTGCTCTGTTCCCTCATAAACATAAAGGTTGTCCATCAGGCTGCGTCCGAGCGAACCCTTTGGAAGCATACCCTTAACGGCGTGACGGATAATCTTGTCAACACCGCCCTTGCGAGTACGGAGCTCTGCAGGAGTGTTGAAGCGCTGTCCACCTGGGTAACCAGTATAACGAGTGTAAACCTTATCGGTTTCCTTCTTGCCAGTGAAGTAAGCCTTACCGGCATTGATGATAATTACATTGTCTCCACAGTCTACGTGAGGAGTGAAGTTTGGCTTGTACTTTCCGCGCAACAGTTTTGCTACCTTTGAGCAAAGACGACCAACTACCTGGTCTGTGGCGTCAATAACAACCCACTCTTTGTTTACTGTTTCCTTGTTTGCGGAAATAGTCTTGTAACTTAAAGTGTTCATTCTGATGTTAAAATTTTACTACTAAAAAACGTTTTTTTATTACTTTCTTTACGCCTTTTCAACCCTTTCATCTTACCTTATTATATATATAATACGGGAAGACAAACATTTAAAAAGTCGTTTGAATGTTGATTCACTAACCGTCCCGCTCGGCCAAAAGCAAAACTATTAACACAACATTCATGGGGTTCTAAGTGCTTCCCCGTTAAATAATCGGATTGCAAAGGTATGAATTTTTCTACACATTATATAATATAGAGCCTCAACGCTGCAATCTTTTACATATAATTAACAATAGAACCTTAATAATCAAGATTTTTCTTGTCATTCTATCCACTTACGAACATTTCTAATCTAAGTTTTGGATTAATTTCAAAAGCTTGATTATCATCATCCCTCAAGAATACCTTTTAATAGATAAGTAGCATTCTGATTGCGTGCCACTCCTGGAGTAATCTTATATGTATATGTTATATTATCTGTAAGTTTTATCTCGAAACAGTAATTATGGAAGCGCTCCGACTGAGCTTCTGCCATTTTTGAAAGTTCAAGATCGTGAGTGGCTATTATTCCTGTAACCGGCAGTTTTGCAGCTGCTTCAAGAAACATTCGCGAACCGTTTAATTTGTCGAGCGAGTTGGTACCCTTCAGTATCTCGTCGAGAATTATCAGCGTACGGCTGTTTTGGCGCACGTTATCGAGAAGGAGTTTGAGTCGTAGCAATTCGGCATTGAAATAGCTTATGCCACCGGCAAGGTCGTCGCTTGTACGCATGCTGCTGAAGAGGGAAAAGACCGAAACCTTTAGGCTATCGGCAAAAACTGTCATACCGCTCATCGCAAGAATGTAGTTTATTCCAACTGAACGGAGGAAGGTGCTCTTTCCTGCCATATTGGCCCCCGTGATGATGTAATAGTTGCTGTCTCTGACGGTAAAATCATTCTTCACCGCCTTCTCGCCGAGGAACGGATGCCACAGTCCCTTTGCTTCAAAAACGACACCTTCGTCATCCGTCAGCTGCGCATCGCAACTGTCCGGTTCATTATATCTCATCGTTGCCATTGAAACCATTGCATCCATATCGCTTACGGCATCAATCCACGAATATATATTCTGCATATTGCGGCGCTGCCAACGCAGATAACGGCGCACGAGGAAGAGGTCGTTCCACGCCAAGGCGTTGAAGATTACGAGTCCAAGAACATTTGCTCTCCTGTCAAGAGCATCAAGAATACCCTTCAGTTCTTTCATCGACGCGAGGGCTGCATCGCCGTCAAGATTCAAGGCTGTTACGATTCTCTTATTCTCCTCTTCTTTGAATGAGGTTTTCGATATGTGTTCAAGCAAAGCGATATATGGTTTCAAGCTACCGCTGAGTCTGTCTACCGCCTTGCTTATCATCTTTATCGCCTTAGCCGACAGTCCGATACTGGCCCCGAGCTGCACTACTGTCCAAATGCTGACAAAATCTGCACTCAGATTTCCGAACATGGTAAAAAAGAACAAGACAGCGAAAACAGTCATCGAAGCGGCAGCCAGAGCTAAAGAAGTGTTTGAAAGTGCCCATTTCGGTATATCAGCCTTCCGTGTCTCGTCAAGTGCGCGGCGTATTGTTTCCGTATGTACCTTATTTTTATATCCCACGGCAAGAAAATCCGTGCGCCACTCTTCCATATCAGCAAGTTCGGCTATTGCCCGGCGTCGCCGCTCCACCGCCTTTCGACATTCATCAGCCGATGCACCGGGAAGGGCACTTGAGGAAAGAATATCTGCCAGGCGGTCGGCCCCTCCCATCGTTACTGTCCGGCAAATGCGTTGAAAGAGTGAGTCCTTGCCGAATATATCCATGTCAAACGAATACTGATGCTTGGGGTTTACATACCTTCTGCCATCGTCGAAAGATGAGTATATGCCTTTAAGGTATTTCAGGTTGTCTGAATACACACTGAGCTTTGCTTCTATCCCCTCCACTTCTCTCGTGTTTGAGCGGTCTATCCCTTTCGTTACGAGGAAGAGGGCAAACAGTGGATTGAAGATAAAGATAAACGGCATGACGCTTACCTTCTCGGATATGAACATCACGACAACGACTGCTGCTGCAACGAACGACAGTATTTCCGTCGTGATAAACCATCTCACCTTTTTCTTTCTGGCTCTCAGTTCCTCCGAGAGTTCTGCATGCCTCTTTTTATAATATTCGTTCAGTTTTTCTTTCATACTTAATATCCGGTTAATCTATTTTTACTTCCCCTCCCCCGCCTCCCCTTTCAGGGGCGGAGCAGTTACCTTTATTGCTACTATCTTACATATTTGGCATTACAAAACCTATTTCATTAACAAATCTGTATTATTACTAAACCTGTTTCACTAACAAAGCTGTATATTACCAAGCCCGTTTCATCAACGAATCTATATATTACTAAACCTGTTTCACTAACAAATCTGTATTATTACTAAACCTGTTTCATCAACGAATCTGTATTATAACTAAATTTACATGAAGAGATCTTATTTTTAGCAGAAAGAGTAACTGCTCCGCCCCTGACAAGGGGAGGCGGGGGAGGGGAAGATTATAACACTGAAACAAGAACAGGTTATATGGACATCCGACGCCCCTTACTCCTTAAACGAAACATGGCAGCCAATCCACGGGAAGCGGATAAGCTGCCATATTATCTTTTCGTTTGTTCTAACGAACTGCTTAAAGAAGTTGTTATTACTCCTTTGTGATAACTCTCTTCTCAGCGATACGAGCCTTCTTACCAGTAAGATTGCGCAGGTAATACAACTTAGCGCGACGAACCTTACCAACCTTGTTCAGCTCGATGCTTGCGATGTTAGGAGACTCCATTGGGAAGATACGCTCTACACCAACTGTTCCAGACATCTTGCGTACAGTGAAACGCTTCTTTGAACCCTCACCGTTGATCTTGATAACAACACCACGGTAGAGCTGGATACGCTCCTTAGAACCCTCGATAATTTTGTAAGCTACGGTAACAGTGTCACCAGCCTTGAACTTAGGATACTGCTTCTCGCTTGCAAATGCTTCCTCAGCAACTTTAATTAAATCCATTGTAATTTATTAATTTAAAATTGTTTATCGTTCCAACGCAACATAACAGGCCACTCTTCTTCCTGCCAGCGATTACGCCGAAAAGCGGTGCAAAGGTAGACATTATTCTCGTAACTTCCAAATTTTCCGTCTGTTATCAGTATCTTTAAGTATAAAATAAGTCTTTTCTTTCTTTATTCCGATACAAAAGCGTTTACGCTCTCTCCCTTCTCATCGTTCGGTATCCGAAAACGGAAATGACGACAAAGCTCAGGAGTGGCAAAACGAACGACAGGTTTACTGCCGGCATGCCCATCACCTCTCCAAGGTCGATTATGCTTGCCTGCACTGCCGGCAATACGCTTCCGCCAAGGATTGCCATAACGAGTCCGGCGGCACCCACTTTTGCGTCATCGCCAAGTCCGCGGAGGGATATTCCGTATATCGTTGGAAACATGAGCGACATACATGCGCTTATTGCCACGAGACAGTACATTCCGTAAATATTCTGCAACACTATTACTCCTATCGTTAGGCAGCCACCGAGTACGGCAAGACTCATTAGCAACTGTCCGGCATTGAAATACCTGAGGATGAAGGTACAAATAAACCTTGACAGACAGAAGATTACCATTGCCACGATGTTGTATTTCTGCGACAACACCTCTGCGTCTATTTCCGACATGCCTTGGGCGGTGAATATCCGCGTTCCATATTGTATGATGAACGTCCAGCACATTATCTGCACACCTACATAGAAGAACTGCGTGAACACTCCTTCCCTATATCGCGGCATACTGAACAGTCGGCGCAGCGTAGGTATGAACTTGTCTGCCTTTCCGCCTTCACGTTTTTTGTCGCCTTCAGCGGTCTTCGGCATACGCAGGAACCATACGACGAGCAATACTGCCAATATGACGATGCCGATAGCAAGATACGGTTCGATGAGTATCGAGAGGTCGTGGTCTCTCACCATCTCGAAGTCTGCTTCCGGGAGTCTGCTGCGCTCCATGGTGCTCATAGGATTAAGCCGCGCCTGAATAAAATTCATCGCCACATACATGCCGAGCAGCGAACCGATAGGGTTGAACGACTGTGCGAGGTTCAGTCTTCTGGTTGCCGTCTCTTCAGGTCCCATACTGAGGATATACGGACTGCATGAGGTTTCAAGAAACGACAGTCCGCATGTCATCACGAAATATGCCAACAGGAAGGCATAATACTCCCCCATATCCCTTGCGGGGAAGAAGAGGAACGCCCCGACGGCATACAGTGTCAGTCCGAGCATCACGCCAGCCTTATACGAATACCGCCGTATAAACATGGCTGCCGGAAATGCCATGGCAAAGTATCCGCCATAGAATGCCACTTGAACCAGCGTGCCGTCGGTTACCGACATACGGAAGATTTTTGAGAACGCCTTTACCATCGGATTCGTGATATCGTTGGCAAAGCCCCAAAGGGCAAAGCATGTGGTTATCACGACAAACGGCAACACGAAGCCCTTGCCGAACAGTCTACTGCCCTCTTTCATATCATCTTGCCATCTTGTAAATCTCTTCCATATCATGACGGTCGAGAGCCTTGAAGCCACCGATTGTCCTACCGTCGTCATGACTGCACTTGCGAGCCATCAGCTGTATCTCCTCGTCGGTAACGTCTCTGCCGATGAGTTCGTGGATACTTGTCGGCATTCCTATGGCACGGTAGAAGCGCTCTATTGCCTCAATGCCGGCAAGTGCCGTTGCTTCCGGATCAGTAAAGTCGTTGTCTACGCCCATCACATTAACGGCAAAGCGAACGAAGCGCGAAACATTCTCCTTGTATACGTATCTTGCCCAGCTCGGCCAGAGGGCTGCGAGTCCTGCACCGTGTGCCACATCGAAGATTGCACTCAGCTCATGTTCCAGCTGATGCGTTGCGAAGTCGGCATAGGAGCGGTCGCCGGTCAAATCGTTGTGTCCCAGACTTGAAGCCCACATGATGCAGGCACGGTTGCGGTAGTCTTCCGGATTGCGGAGCACATGGAACACGCTGTCCTTTACCGTGCGCATCAGAGCCTCGGCAATATTGTCGATGAGTGTCATGTCGTCTACCTTTCCGAAGTAGCGTTCCATCGTGTGCATCATGATATCGGTGGCACCGCATGCTGTCTGGTATGGCGGCAGGGTGTATGTCCTTACAGGGTTCATGATGGTGAACTTAGGGCGACACAGGTTGTCGGAGTATCCTATCTTCAGCTCCAGTTTCTCATTTGTTATCACGCTCGAATCGCTCATCTCGCTACCGGCAGCCGGTATGGTGAGGATGCTTCCCACGGGGAGTGTTTCCTTTGGTGCATACTTGCGTGCATAGATATCCCATACATCTCCGTCGTATTTCACGCCGTAGCCGATTGCCTTTGAGGAGTCGATTACGCTTCCGCCGCCTACGGCAAGGATAAAGTCTACTCCTTCCTTACGGCAGAGTTCTATTCCCTCATGCACGAGGGTTAGCCTTGGGTTCGGTTTTACTCCGCCGAGTTCAACGAACTCTATTCCGCCATCGGCGAAACGCTGTCGTACGGAGCCAAGCAGCCCGGAACGCTCCGCACTGTGTCCGCCGTAGTGTAACAGTACCTTGTGACCACCATATTTCTTTATCATCTCTACGAGATGCTCCTCTGAGTCCTTGCCGAAGACTACTTCGGTAGGTGCATAAAATCTAAAGTCTTGCATATTGTCTTGTTTATTTTTTATACTTACTTTTAATATATGTTTCTCAATATCCGCACTTTGGCGTCTGACGCATTTCGCCGGAAGTAACATATCCGTTGTTTTTCTTCGAAAACTCCAGATTTATCTCCTGCAGCTCTTTACGTCCGTAAATATAGTCGTCGTACATATCTTCCATGTCGACTCCCTCACACTCGCCGTCGCCGAAGTCGAGCGACTGTCTCACGATGTCTATTCTCTCTGATATCGTGGTATCTTTTATGAGAATGCTTTTCATACTCTTCTTACTCATTAACGATTATGCTTGCAAAATTATACAAAAAAGCTGAAACTTAAAACCATTAATGCCGAAATATGACAAATCCAACATTTCAAACTATAAAAAGAATGTTCTTCCGGTATTTTGAGTTATAGTAAGGAAGAAATACTGCCACTCCCTAAACAACAACAGCAACACTTTGGAAAGTGTCAGTGAAGACTAATGACGAATAATAGTGGCACCAAAGGTGCTTCTATGCTGCACTTTTGGTGCAGCATAGAAATACCGATAGCGAATGATAGCTTTAGCACTGGCGGTGAATAAGGAGTCTCCCGAAAGCAGTATTTCCCCGTTAAAAGTGTGAGGGGTAAGTATCGACCCCTCACACTATCCCTCACACCTCAGAAGTCCGATAAACAGGGACTTTCAAGGCAATTGGTGAGGGTGTGAGGGTAAAACGTCCGAAAACTTTTTTCATAAAAAAATTTAAGTTTCGGATTTATGCCTTCCCCTACCCCTCCTTTTTTATATAGTCTGTATTACCAAAGGTAACCTCATTCCCTCCCTTCGGGAAGGTCAGGGCGGGTTCTCACTTGCAGAACTTCTTTCCGTTCTGTATCACAATTCCCCTGTAGTCATTTTCCACTTGCTGACCGACAAGGTTGAAAATAGATTTCTTGTTGTTTATTTTTTCATAACTTATCCGGGATAGTCCCGTATCGCTTTTATTGAAATCACTCTCATCAAATATCTTTACTCCATTTTCATAGCATGCCACCATATAGGCATACTGGCATTTTGTTCCCCAGTTAAAACTGCGTATTAGCTTGTCCTTTCCAATGCCTTCAACCAGCGTGTAACAGGAATTGTCGGAAGATGTATCAATACCTGTATCTATGAGAAGTCTTTTTCTTGATGTGCCATTTACTACGATTTCGTCCTCCTTGACAACATATTCCACACCATCAAAAACATCACCTTGCTTCAGCCCCATGTCAAACTGCAACACAAAAGTCTCGTCTTTTGCAAGATAGACCTTTCCGTTGTCTTCATAAGCGGCGATTGTCTGTGGTGGCATTTCACCATTCTCATTCCTTATGGAAATCTTCTTGCATACCCGTTCATTTACCGTAGTATCTCCTTTCAGCACAATGTTATAATAACCTGTTGTATACGGCTTGCCGCTATCATCATAGTCTACAGTTGCATATTTCCACGATTTGCCTTCTGACAATACGGGATTATATGATTGTGCAAATGATGCCATTGCAACTATGCATGCTGAGAATAAAATGAATGCCCTTTTCATTTCTATATCCTTTAAATTTATGGTTCTTCTCAAATTTTATTGTAATTTTAAAAGATTTATTGTGATTTTCACTTGCAGAACTTCTTTCCACCTTGTATTACTATTCCCTTGTAGTCCTTGCCCACCTGTTGTCCGGAGAGGTTATACATTTTTCTATCACTGAGTTTGTCAGGCGTTACCGACTTAATTGCACTCGTGAAGTCAGACAGCGTAGGAGGCTGCTCGTCACTCTTGTATATGCAAACATCGCCGTCATAGCAAGAGTCAAAACGCGATATTACCATGTCTTCAGGTTTTGTACATGTAGGTCTTGCCAGTGTATTTTCAAGCCATGTCGTCAATGTCGTACCAATCCCCTCTATCCAGCAATCAGCGTCTTCTCCTTCACAGTCCCAACCTTCACCAAAAGCTAACTTTATCCTTTTGCGCTTTACATCACCACCCATAACAGAATCAGTAGAGGATACATAGAAGTCCATTGGAGGAACAGTATATATTTTATAATGGTCCCCCTGGTCGAGATTAAAATCAAGCCTTAATTCAAATTGGGGGCCAGAATATACAGAATATACTTTTTTGTCGTTTTCATACACTACCTCTTTTCTTTCTATGTAATGAATATTATAATTGTCTTTCACTTTACGCGACAAGATTATCTTGCAGTTTTTTCCATCTATTATCGTGTCCCTATCCACATACCGCTGGTATTCAGCCTTTTGCACTTCACCGTCCACCACTTTGTAGTAACTATAGTTCCAGACCTTTCCTTCGGTATATACCGGCAAATAGTCGCGTGCGTCAACCTGACAAAAAGATGTCAGCGCAAGAAGTGTAAGCAATATATTTTTCATAATAATCTCTTTTAAAATAAATATTGTTATTCTAACTTTGCAAATATAGAGTAATTTTGAATGTTTACAAAATTTAAATTTACTTTTCTACTCTTTTATCCAGTTCTTTGAGTCTACAGGCGTGTTGTTGACATAAAGTGTTGCCACATACACACCTTTATGCAAACCTGACACATCCTCAGAAATTGTAGGAGTATATTTATTTATGTTTATTGTTTTCTCCTTGTCGCCTGTAGTGGAAGAAATAAGCAATTTCGCATTTGAGGCATCATTTGCAAGTTCAGTTGAAATGGTCAACAGATTGTTGTTTCCGTCTGTAGTACATTTTACAATTTTGTTTCCGTTTTGAGTCTGTGCCATAGAGAATTATAGACGAATTTATCTTTTCGGTGTTTTATTCAAAATACCCGCACAGATGTCTCTCTTCATAATATATATCAATTGTCATCTTTTCTGTCCCATCGTCATAATCCTGTACAGAGATCGTTGTTTCCATCGGTCCGATATTCTGCGTGGAGTGATGCATGACGTTGCCAAACTGGTCGCGAATAACAACATCTACATTATATATAGTAGAATCAGATTTGATTATTATTTCGTCGCCGTCAGAGTCAACTATCGGAATTCCAGAGTTGTGAGGTGGCGTATGCCCCTTGATGTCATACATCGTTATCTGTGTCTTTGAATTGATTGATAATGTAATAAGCATTGCCAATAATGCTGTAAGTGTTCTTGTTTTCATAAGCATCAATTTTATGTTTGTTCGCTGCAAAGTTAATTGACAAAGACAGAAACATGCAAATAAAAAGTTGTGCAAAAGTTTTGCATTTGCCTTTTTATTGAAAATGCATAACTTTTGCACGACTATTTGCAGGATTATAAGTATTGTTTTGCTTTAATAAATGGATTTTATAAACTTCTCCCACTCACTTGGTGATGCAAAATTTCCGAAATTCTTTTGGCACAGCCGTCGACTGATGGAGTATATTGAACTTTGGGACTTATTGAGAAGTTTTGATATTTTCACAGAGTTGAGCCCTATTCGCATCAGAAGGCATGCCTTTAGTTCCGTATCGCTCATCGGACAAAGTTCTGAAAGTCTGTCATCAAAAGACGAGTATATACCGAAAACAGCCTGTCTCAAATCATTCCACTCGTCAGGCGTAATATGACTATTGCTTTCATATAACGAAATAATCCGTCTGTATATACTTGTTTTTCTCATGCTTGAATCACAGAACTTTTTCATTATAACGTCGTTGTTGATTTCATGCAACTGTTTCTCTTTTAAAATAAGAATTCTTCTCAACTCAGCCATATTCTGAGTTTCATGGTCGTTTATTGAGGAAAGTTTTTTCTTTATGTCTTCCAATTCCTCTTCTTTTTCCTTGATGATGCGTTCGGTAGCTTTACTTTCTTTTTCCCTCAAAGCGACAAGCATATTATATCTTTTTTCTATTGCACGCTTCTTCCTTGCGATTCGCTTATGTTGTATAAAAGACGAAAGCATAACAATTATCAAAAGCGAAAATATTACAATGATGTATAGTGTCTTGATTGTATTTTCATTTTTCAACGTAATATTTTCCTTTTCCTTGATGCTGTAATTGTATAATGCATTGGCTTTGGCTGAAGCTTCAGCGACAACAGCCTTTTCAACAGAGTCTGAATATTCTTTGTATTTTTGTATGCAGTAATGTGTAGCTTGCTGTTCCCCTCTTTTGTTATGATATATTGCCAGCCACCAATATGCATATTTCTTTCCATAGATATTACCACAGGTAATTGTCGAGTCGCAAAAAATCTTTGCCGTATCGTTAAAACCTAATCGTGAATAGATTTCAAGGGCTGTAGAGTACAATGCGCTTAGATTATTCCAGTTCTTTTGCTTAAGCGAAATATCAACATGCTGTTTTGCTTTATTCAGTTGTCTGTTTTCCATGTAATGCACGGCAAGTTGACATTCGGTTTCAGATATTTTGTCGGAGTCTTTAATGCTGTATGCCAACGAATTGGCTTTTTGAATATATTTTAATGCCACATTTTTCTTTCCTAAACTTCCATAAGTCCATGCCAATTCTTCATAGTCATACAATACACGACTCTTAGCATTGCTCTTTTGATTGTAGCGTAATGATTTCAGCTGATACGGTAATGCTACTTTATGCAATCCTTGCATTGAATAGTTATATCCCAATTGATAATAGCATAGATACAATAAAGTATTGTCTTGCTTGTATTTTATCCTCTTTAGGCATTCAAGAAAATATTGGCTTGATATGGTTATATCTTTAGAATTTCTATAAATACATCCTGTACAATAAAGCACTTGTGGCAAAATATCTTCATCACCTGTTTCCTCATAGTGTTTTATAATATCCTGTATCTCTGAAACATCACTATAGTTCCCATTGGCTTTTGCTATTGACTTTAGACGAAGAAATCTGCAATACCAATTGTTTTCATCGTCTTTGATTTCGTATTTGTTTCCGATTCTTCTAAGCTTTGCCTGGGCAGTGTAAGGTCGTATATCGCATAAAGAATCTATCTCTACAAGTTCTTTTGGATATTGATGAGATTTATGGCATGAAGATAATACTATACATATAATAAGGTATAGTACCAGTACGATGGCTGAATTTATATGAACATTATTTTTTCTCATATACAAATTGAAAGAACTTTTTATGACAATATTGTTATTTATTCCTTGTTTCAAGATACTTGTTGATTACATCCACGGAGAGCCTGTCGGGCGTGGTCAACAGACTCAGTATGCCGTTCTGACGAAGCAGCGACACGATGAGTCGCTGCTCGGCAATGGTCTTCTGGCATATCACGTGGCGATAGTAATCCTCTATAGAACGGGGCTTGGAATGAGAATACTCCTCCAGTTCGCTGTCTTCAAAAAACACTACGACGAGGCGGTGTTGGCGGTTGATTGCGCGAAGATACTCCAACTGGCGCATCGCTGCCGACTTGCCGGTAAAGTTGGTGAACAGCACCACCAGACTGCGCTTGTGCAGACTGCTGCGCAAGCTGGAGTCAAGGGCAGAAAAGTCGGTTTCCTTAAAGTCCGACTGCTCCCTATACAGCGTCTCCTGTATAGCCTGCATCTGTCCACGGCGTTTGTCGGGAGCAACAAACGACTCAAACCTGTTGCTGAAAGACGCCACTCCCGCCTTGTCTTCCTTAAAAATGGCTATATACGAGAGAACAAGCGAGGCATTGATAGAATAATCAAGAAGCGTCATACCACGGAAAGTCTGCTGCATCACCCTCCCCTTGTCTATGATGCACAGCAACTGCTGCGACTTCTCCTCTTCATAAATGTTCGTCATCAATTGATTGCGGCGTGCGGATGCCTTCCAGTTGATTGTACGGAAATCATCACCGTCGACATACTCGCGAATCTGCTCCAGCTCGGTATTGTTGCCGGGACGGCGCACACGCTTAATTCCACTCTCCGACAGACGGTTGTTTATGGCAAGGAATTCATATCTGCGGAGCGACAGGTATGACGGATAAACCTTCACCGACATGGGGGCTCCACACGTTATGCGCCGCTCGGCAAGTCCGAGAACAGAGGAAATAAACACACGGATGCGTCCGAACCCATACTCTCCGCGCTGCAAAGGACAAAGGGTATAGTTTATTTCCTTCACACTGGACGCATTTACACTCAACCGGAAATCAATGTCGCGACGCTGGAAGACATACGGAATCTCGTCTATCACACTCATACGAAGACGGAACGGCGCATGGTTTTCAATGCGAATGACTACCATATTGTCATCGCCATTCGAAAATCTCTCCGCACAATGGCGCGAAGCCTCAACCCACCGCCGCACATAGAGCACGCAGATATCTACTGCCGTCATTACGACAAGCAGAAGAAGAAGAAGTCTGCCCACGCCGTAGAGCACGGGAAAGAAATGCCCTGCGGCAATGACAAGAGCCACAAAGGCAGTAAGGATATAAAACCTGTTCTTTAAATACATCTGCAGATATTATCTATATATGTTTATTTCGGCACTTCCACCTTGTCAATCAACAGAGTAGCCACTTTCAACGGCGTATACCCCTGCATCTCAGCTTCGGCAGTGAGCTGCAGACGGTGTTGCAACACGTATGGAGCAACACTCTTGATGTCATCCGGCACTGTAAAGTCCCTGCCTTGAAGAAGAGCATAAGCCTTGGCACACTGCATTATGGCTATTGCGGCACGCGGCGAGGCAGCGGTGAGCACAGCCTTGCTGATACGGGTTTGATATACTATTTCCGCTATGTATCTTACCAAAGTGTGCTCCATCACAACCTTATCAAGCTGTCGGCGGAGCGTTTCGAGTTCCTCGCGGGTCAATACAGCCTGAACATCGCTTATTTTCGAGAACCCGGAATTTCCGTTATGCCGCTCCAAAATCTCTATCTCTTCATCGACAGACGGATATCCCATTGTTATCTTCATCATGAAGCGGTCGAGCTGGGCTTCAGGCAGTCTGTATGTCCCCTCCTGCTCTATCGGATTCTGCGTGGCAATGACGGTATACATATCCCCCATCTTGTAGGTAGTGCCGTCGATTGTGGCTTGCCGCTCTTCCATTACTTCAAACAGGGCAGCCTGGGTCTTTGCCGGTGCACGGTTTATCTCGTCGGCAAGTATGATGTCGGCAAAAGCCGGACCGGCATGGAACTCGAATTCGGATGTCTTGAGATTAAACACCGACGTGCCGAGAACATCGCTCGGCATGAGGTCGGGCGTGAACTGAATTCTTGAGAACCGGGCATCAACGAGACGTGCCGTCAAGCGTGCAAGAAGTGTCTTTGCCACTCCCGGCACTCCCTCTAACAATATATGTCCACGGGCTATGAAACACGTGAGAAGCATCGTTACGGCTTCATCCTGTCCAACTATCGTTTCACCTATAATTCGTCTTATTTGTTCTGTCTTTTCACTGAAGTACGACAGGTCTGTTCTTTCTTCCATATTTCGTTTTTTTAGATGTAGTTACTAATAGAATTGAGTTATTATAATATATTATACAAGTTGCGGATTTGATATTTTACAAATTATACCTTTGCTTCTATCCTGTCCATATCGTCAACGGCATCCTTTAGTTCCTTGTCGGAAACACCTGTATCCTTGAACTTCAGGAAACGGGCATTGAGTATCATCCGCTTTATTTCATCACTGTCAATTCCCGTATGACGGGAAAGCATACTGAAACTGTTCCCGTCGTCGGCAACGTTGCTGAGGTCGATGCCTGTCTCGCGCCTTATCTTGTCGCAGAAGAGCGAATATTTCTTTCTTACCAAATCAGCATTGTCATGACTCTGCCAATACAGCGAACCGACGAGCCGGATGAACTCCAAGCTGTTGCTCCGCTTTGCCGGCAAGACAGGAATTGCCCTTTGCCGACGCCTGGCATTGGTAATCATAAAAATAACGACGGCAAGGAAAGAAACAAGCAGTGCGAGGCGCAGAGGTGGGTCTTTGAAGAAATAACCTGTCGGCAATTCATATCCGCCAATAGCCTCATCGGGTGAAGTCAAGAATGTGGTGGTTCTTACTACATGCCGACTTGCTATCTGCGACATCAGGCGCATGGTATATCCGCTTATCGAGGGACTGATGACTCCGTAGTTGGTAAATGCGAGACTCGTTGACACGAAGGTGATGCTGCCCTTTCCAAACGGCATCCGGTATGCCACTACCTTTTCGCCGGTGTATGCCAGCACCCTGCCTTTGCGACTTTCGTCGAATACCGCCAGATACTGGTTTGTAATGAATGCATAACAGCGGTATTCTTTTTGCGGAAACACAACATCTTGAGTCCAACGTATCGTGTCGAAAGCATGATCCATATTGTTTTTCTTTGCAGCGTTCACCACTTTATACACCGTAACATAGTCGTATTCCACATATTTTATCCCGAACTCCTTCTCCAGCACAGAGTCTGTATGCGTATCCTCTGTATTCCTTGCAGCAACGATAATGTCCGCCCCGCTCTCTGCCAGTCGCTTCAAACTGCGGCAGTCGCTATAAGAGAGCGAGATGAGGGGAGCTGCAATGAGCACATTCTGTTTCTTAGTCCGACACTCCTTAGACAGTTTGCTTATCGGCAGATTCTTAACTTCATATCCATGCGGCATGGTCTGCCTCATGATACTGTCGAAGACGAAGCATCCGTAAGGTTCCCTGTCGTCGGTAGCATAACTCTCTCTCCACGTGAAGTCATGCGGCAGTCGCATCTGTATGCACATCAGCACGACGGCAAGAAGTATCACCGAAAGTATGTATATCCTGCTTCCTTTCATTCCGTCTCTCCTTTCCTTTGCTCTTTGTCGTCTCTGCTTCCGTCATCATTCGTTCCGTCTCTTTCTACAACCAGGAGATACAGTCTGTCGGCATCTTCAAAAACCCGTCTGTCAGCAACGAATCCCCCGTATCTCACCTTCTGAAAGACTATTGTCAACGAACGGAAATTCCGGTCTGGATATTCTGCCGAATATTGCGAAGGGGTTTTAAACGGTTGCCAGTCTATAAGTTTCATGTCGCTTAGCCAACGCAGTGTCTGAAGATAGCGCAGGCGAACAGCCTCACTGAAATTCCCGGCATGCGTTGCCTCATACAGTCTGCTGTCGAAATCAACTCCATAGATATTATCTTCCACTACATCATATTCAAGTTCCGGTGTCTTACTGTCCCTTTGGAACAATTTCGGATGTTTGTACCATAGGAATACAGCGATTGCTACAAGGAGCACAACGGCTACTGTACACCATATCCATGTGTGATATTCCCAATACGTTTCGTTGCCGACAATGGTTGTCATCATTTTGTCCAGCCATTCGCCTATCATTTGGACGACGGAACGGCCCGACGAGGCGAACTGCGAGTCGTAGTCGTAACTGCGGTCGGCATGCCATGCCTCATACTGTTCGCTTGTCAGTCGCAATGTATCCTGTGCCGTCATCGTCAAATTCCTTTAAATGCACTGTCGATGGCATCCTCTTCAGCATCGCCTTCCAGATGCTTTTCGTCGTCGACAGCACCAAGTTCCTCAAAATTATCCACACGTTCCTCTATTCCCTTGTCGCCGATTTTTGCGGCAGCATGACCGTATTGATAGGCCAGACCGACAAGCATTATCGAAGCTCCAAGCTGATACACGTATATATAGGCTGTCGTTGAGAGATAAGTCAGAGCCGTATACCACGCACTGTTTGTTACTGCACTCAGACTGCTGTCGAGGCTTCCTTCCGTGAAACTCTTGAGCATAAGAAGGATATACATCGGAATGCTCAATACTCCACAAAACATACCCGTAATCATGGAAAGGATGATAATTATGGAGAATACTCCTCCCCAAGTCTTAAAGCCGTAAACGAATGATTTCTTTATAGCTGCAAATATCTTAATATCCTCAAACTGCGCCATAGGAAGCGTCAATGCCATCGGCACGGTAACGACAAGCAGAGCTATCAGTCCGAGAAAGAACAAGAGCGGATGAACGACAATAAGTGCACAGTCTATGGCAAACAATAAGATGCAAAGCAATATGATTACAGCAACAACGGCTGCCGACTTCTTTATCGAACTTATAAGATAAGGTTTCAATATACTCATCGTTAGTCCATTCAACTTTTCTTCACGCTCCTGATAAATCTTCATCAAGGCATACACCACAGCGCTTGTAATGACAGAAGCCACAAAACTGAGAACCAACAGCACCCCGACATTTACCAACATGCTTATGATGGTATCGTCCTGAAGATTACTACCATTATTCATCGACATCACACTGCTGAAATATCCCGACAGGTTAACTCCCTCTACCAGACTGAGTGGCAAGATAAAATACGAGATGTAGCGAAAAAGAGGTTTCCAGTTCTCTATAATAAAATCAGACGTGTCGCTGAATTTCATGCTGAACGTGCGCTCAACGTAGAGTTTAATAAATCGTTTGTTCATAGATTATGATTTGTTTTTATATTATAATTTGGTTTTTAGTCCTACCATTTTATTGTCCGCCATACGGCGGCTAACGTTCTTGCCTCTCCTGCGTGGCAGGATTATATAATAGAACACGACAAAGGCAAGGGAGACTATGATAAGAGTCAGTCGCGGTAAAGTCCCCATTTCTGTATGCCGCGTAAGAAAGCTCTCTATAAAGCCAGCCATGATGAATACCGGCACTGTACCTACGGCAATCTTCATTCCTCGCTTTGCACCGAGCCGGAATGCCGTCATCCTCGGGTAAGTTCCGGGGAATATCATGCCGTTGCCGAGAGCCAGTCCGCCGGCTCCAGCCACTGTTATTGCAGTCAGCTCCAAGGTGCCGTGAAGGAAAACGGCAAGGAACGATTGCCACAGCAGTCCGTGCTGCCAGAAGAAAGTCTCGAAGCATCCTATCATCACTCCATTGTAAAGAAGCATCAGTCCGGCACCTACACTCGTGAGCATTCCCATGGCAAAGACACGGAACGCCACGCCGACATTATTGAATGTTATTCCGAAAAACATAGTCAGTTCGTCACCCGAACCGTAAACGCCCATTGGATTACCTTTACGGATATTCTCAAGGGTCATATCAACATATCCGTCCCCCAGCATACTCCGACAGAATTCCGGGTCGCCAAACTGCGATACAATTCCAATGACGGCACTCAACAGCATTATCAAGAATGAACAGAGCAGCAGCCGGCGTTCTGCATACATCGTCTGCGGCAACTCTTCCGTCCAGAACGAAACAAAGCGACTTAGCTTCTCCCGCTTGTTGCGGTAAATGGCATTATGCAGCATCACAGCGAGATTGTTGAGATATAAAGTGATTTTAGATTCGGGGTAATATGTGTAGGCAAAAGCAAGGTCGGCGGTAACATCGGTATAAGCCTCGGCTATGTCATCTGGCGAATAAGCCGATGTATCCCGTGCAATAGCCTCTATACCTTGCCACTTGTCAATATTCTTGCGTATGAATATTATTTCTTTCATTTACAATACAGTTATGCCATATATTTATAGGTTAGAGATGCAAATTTAAAAATAATTATTTAAATTTGCGGCATATTATCAGATTTTTATCTATTAACGAAGAAGAAAGACAGATTTATGGCAACGGCAAATATCATAACAGGACAGTTCGTCAAACTGGAACAGACTCCGGCAACTATTGCCGACCGCATTGTTGGGCGCGTTATCGACGGGACTGCAATAATGCTCTACGTCATAGCATTAATATATCTAATGACAGTCATATCAGATTTGAACATCACGGAATCCCCTGGAGCAACTGTGGCTTTTTACATCCTTGTCACTCTGCCGATATGGGCTTATTCTTTTATATGCGAGTCGCTCTTTAGAGGACAGACTCTCGGAAAATTCATAATGAAGACCCGTGTGGTAATGGCTGACGGGGCACGCCCCACTCTCGGTGCTCTGCTCATAAGATGGCTGATGGAGGTAATCGATATCTTTTTCAGTTTTGTAGGCATTGTGCCAATAATAGTAACGCGTCGCCACCAGAGGTTTGGCGACCTGGCTGCCGGCACTATGGTAATAAAAGAACCCGACATGCGCGAAATGCATATCTCGCTTTCTGAGTTTGCCTATGCCCGCCCCGACTATACACCGACCTATAATAATGCGCAGAGACTTACTCTCGCACAGGCTGATGTCATTGCCGATGTAATAACGAGAATTGACAAGACGCATACTGTTGACCGCGAAAAGCTGTTCAAGCTGTCGGCTAAGGTGGAAAAGGTTCTTTCTCTGCCACATCAGGAGAAGCCGCTGAGCTTTCTGCGCACAGTGCTCAACGACTACCGCTTCTATGCAGCACAGATAGTATAACAATACCGTTATATTCCTTTTTTCAGTTCCTTTATCTCGCGCAAGATACTGTTCATACGACGTAGATTCTGTATATAGTTCACGGCGCCAAGTATGCCGCCGATAACACCGCCTACAATTCCGCCGAACACTACTCCATCGACATATTCCGACTCCTTTCCTTCAGTAACGTAACGGAAGAAGAACACTATCCAGAAGATGAGGAACGGAATAGCATAGAAGAACCAGTATATGCCGAACCTCTTGTATCTTATAAGACGGATGGCTACGCTCGTAAGATTGCCTGTCATCAAATCTTCCGAAGCATAACGGCGCAGTGAGAATACTGATGCTACAAGAGCAGAGAGAAGGAAAGCCAGTGTTACGACAGTGAACCACAACGGCATGCCAAGCGACGGCAGCATTACTCCGAGAAACGGCATGGCGAGGAACTCAAGGACGATAGAAAAACGGATATCGTTTCTCACCTTATTATATTTACCTCTCATCGCCTTACGCATCATCCGCTCGTTCACGATTGTCTGCTCCTTCAGCATGCTCTTCAGTTCAAGGAGCTGCGAACGCATCTCTTCCAATTCTTGGAGATTATCCTTTTCAGTCATTGCTTTATGAGTTTTAATCGTTAGACATGTTTTTGAGTTGTTCCCTTATTCTTACAAGACGGACGGAGACGTTGGATGTCGTTATGCCGAGTATCTTACCTATCTCCTCATAGCTGATATTCTCGAGCCATAGCAGTACAATGGCACGGTCGAAAGGCTGCAGCCTACTGATGCGTTTGTGGAGCATATCGACCTGGGCGTTTCTGTTGTCTGAAGCGTCAAACGGATCCACGTCCATGGTGAGCCTCACCGTGGGCTTGCTTTTCTTTTTTCTGTCGAGGGAGATGCAGGTATTGAGGGCAACCCTGTAGACCCATCCTTTCACATTGCCGTCGGCCTTTAGCTGCGGCAAACCTTTCCACAGGTTTATCAGCGACTCCTGATAGAGGTCGGCAACCTCATCCTGGTCTTTTGAGAACATATAGCACACGGTATATATCGTGTCCTTGTTCTCCCTGACAAGTTTTTCGAATTCTTTTCTTTTCTCGTCCATCGTCTTTTGTTTTCAGGAAACATTCTGTCTATAATACGCACAGCGAATGCGAAAAACTACACTACTTCCTGATATTTTTCATTATCCACTCATACTGCCCGAATTCCGTGGCATCCGATGTCCAGTGCTCGTTGATAGGCGTTATGAGCGATTCCTTCTTGCATCGGAGCGTGTTCCAAACGGCATAGCTGGTGGTTGGCGGACAAGTCTGGTCGTTGTACCCCCATGTCATATATACCGGACAGGAGATATGGCGGGCAAAGTTTACTACATCATAATAGGCAAGGATCTTTGCCGTCTCCGTAGTCAGCGTGCCGTTGGCATGGTTGAAATGTGGATATCCGCCCGTTCGGCCCTTTTCCATATATGCTGCCATGTCGCTCAGTGCCGGATGGTTTACTACGCAGAGCGTAACCCTTCGGTCTATGCCTGCCGCTACCATCGACAAGGCTCCTCCCTGACTTCCGCCTTGCATAACTACGTTCATTTTGTCCCACTCTGGCAGCTGCGTTGTGAAGTCGATGGCACGGACAAGAGCGAGATATACGTTCTTCATATAATAGCGGTCGCGATTGTCTATACCGAACGAGAGGTATCCGCTGTTGTTGCTCTCGTTGAATGCATGACTGATGTCATCAAAGGTCTGCTTCGGCAACCGTGGGTCGAGCCCGTGTATCTCCATCTCCAGACGTATGCATCCGCCCTCACCATAATAGCGGTGGCGAAGCGGTTCCTTGATGGTCTTTATGCCGGCTCCCGGAGGACAGATTACTATTGGACAGCCACCTGCCGGCTTTTCTTTCGGAATAAAGAGATAGCCGTAGATACAATGCTTGCCCACGGTGGTGAGGCGCAGCAACTGGCACGTCATCTTGTCAGTAGTATATTCCGGTGCGTCTTCAAGTGAGTATTCGAGCGGAGCTTTCTCCATCCCACTGATATTTTGCTGCCAGAAGGCGGTAAAGTCGGAAGGTTCCTTAGTATATGGCTGGATCTTATCCACATCGAAACCAACCTTTACATGATGCCGATACTGCTTCCCGCCAACGGTTGCCGAGATGGCGAGGTCGCGGAATCCCGGTGTCTTCCTTGTTCCGAGGTCTATCTCACACTTGCCGTTCTTTATGCTCACCTTTCCTTTTTTGTCGGCAGCAAGCATATCATCAGCAATCTCGTATTTCGCCTCACAGCTTACCGGCATTCCATATTTATACAACTGTACACTGACAAGAGCCTTCTCACCCGTCTTGTAGAGCCAATCATTATGGTTTGGCACGGTTACCCACAGATAATCCGAGCGGTAAGGATAATTCTCCGCCTTCGTCCATGCCACGGCGAAGACCGTCATGAACAGCATTAAAACAAATTTCTTCATTATACGTCTTTCCTTTTTCTATTCATCCCCAGCAAACTTCATTCCCTCCCTTTGGGAGGGTCAGGGTGGGTTCCCCCCAGCAAACTTCATTCCCTCCCTTTGGGAGGGTCAGGGTGGGTTTTTACATAAAATCATCTCCCTCATCCATCTGCACCTCGTTGATGTATTTTCTCACGAGTGCCGACGAGTCTTCTTTCTTGCATACGAGCAACACGTTGCCCTTTTCCGCCACGATATATCCGTCGAGACTGTTGAGCACGGCGATATGGTCGTCGGGCAGTTTCACGATATTGTTGCGACATTTGTCGAGCAATACCTTATCGCTGAGCACCACGTTGTCACCCTCGCCCTTACTCATCGTCTCATACATGGAATGCCACGTGCCGAGGTCTGCCCATCCGAACGAACAGCGCATCACATTCACGTTGTCGCTCTTCTCCAGCACCCCATAGTCTATCGAGAGGTTCGGATATACGGAGTAATGCTCTTCAATACATTTTTCCTCTTTCTCCACAGAATACTGCTCGTCGTCGACGGAACGCAACACTGGCGGGAAAATTTTCTTCAGGCATTCGCGAAGATATTCGCAGCGGGCGAGGAAGAGACCTGTATTCCAATAGAACTCTCCGCTCTGCATGAACATCTTTGCGAATTCGCGTTCCGGTTTCTCGGTGAAACTCTTCACCTTATATATATTCCCTTCCGGTTCTCCGTCGCCAATCTGTATATACCCGTATCCCGGCTCGGGGCGTGTAGGCTTCACTCCCATCGTGAGCAGCGAGTCATGCTCTGCCACCCACAGGAGTCCTTCTTCCACATCTGCCTCAAAGCGTTCTTCGTTAATTATCATCTGGTCTGACGGTACTACCACGAGTCTCGCCTCGCTGTTGCGGTGGAGGATTCTGCATGTTGCCCATGACACACTGGGGGCAGTATTTCTGTTTACAGGTTCTGCCAGGATATTCTCTTCTGCCACTTCCGGCAACTGCTCCCTTACGAGCGAAACATAGTCGCGGTTTGTAGCCACGAGTATATTTTGTGGGGATATAAACTTCGCCATGCGCTGAAAAGTCTGCTGCAGCATGGTTTGTCCTGTAGAAAAGAAGTCAAGAAACTGTTTTGGCATTGCTTCCCGGCTGACAGGCCACAAGCGCTTGCCTTTTCCTCCGGCAAGTATCAAGCAGTAATCGTTATCGTTATAATTCTTCATTGCATTAAATCCTATAGATATTTACAAAGTTTTCTTATATATCGCACGAAATTACTTTTTATTGTTGACACCTGCAAGGATTTATGTTTTTTTAAATGCATAGGGATTTCTAGTAACTACTCAGCACCCCTATATATATGAGTAAATGTCTTACTGTTGTACAACAGCAAGAATTGTATTAAATTTCGAATTTCCGTTTTTCATAGCTGTTTCCGCTAAGGAATGTAACTTGGCAAAATCATCGGCTCCACATTCTGTTCTGAAGCAACCGCTGAC
>DCBP01000106.1:37630-48961 GCA_002314055.1 Prevotella sp. UBA1104 | reverse complement strand
AAGAGGGTGCTGAGTAGTTACTTTAGTTTTTATTCTCTTCATCTTTCTTTGTAAAGAAGTCCTGTCTTTGATGGTAATATCCCACAAAGAAACGTCCTTGATCTTGCAAATCGAGATGTGCCGGGAAACCGTCAGCAGGAATCTTATCAATGATTTCCTGCTTGAGTTTTTCGTAGAATACTTTCTTTCCCTCATTGGAAAGATTCTCCAAATGATGTGAGGAAAGATTCAGAATGGTCGCAAATACCGATGAAGGCGTTGCGCTTGCAGCATTCATGTAACGTTCACGAATACTACTGTTTTTGTTTGCATCTTCTTGAATTCTGTCAAGAACAGCAAAGAGACGACCGCAAAGGTAGCCTTGGTTTGTGTTACTTTTGTCTAACATAACTTTTATTTTTTTGTTGTTATCATTTTGTCTGTTCAAGTATGCCTTGATAATTGCCATGCGGGCAATACGATTAGCACCATCACTTTCTGCTCTTATTCTGCCAATGCATGAAGATAGTAGAGTGTAAGGGTATGGTATTCCCTGAAAGATACTCTTGATGACGGCTTCTGGTAAATTAGGAGTAACATCAGACTGCTTACCACCAGGAGTGACAGCTGAGAGCATTTCTTTTATGCCCATATATGGTTTCTTGTCTTTTCGAGTATCAATTATCTCCATATCGTTGAAATGGCGAAGAACCATACCTGCAAAATCCTTCAAGGATGTTTCCGACCAATAGACTACAGCTATTCTGGCTGCATTTGGAGCTAATCCTAAGATATAGAAGCGATCATCCATGTTGGTCTTTAAAACTCCAGAATAAATTGAAGTGAAGACTTTACGCACTTGTTCTATTTTAGCGTTAGGATTATCCTCTTTTGTTTCAGAATAACCCAACAAGCTAAACAGACCATCTTCCACTTCATCTGCTGCCTCACTGTTTGACGATGCCCAAAATACAAAGGTACGATTGCCAACCATGAATTTGTTGTGAGATCCATTTTGCAGCATTGCATTTAGTGCTGTTGTATAAGCGAATTCTGTTTCTTTGCAGATGGGAGCATTTGCACATTTTTTCTTTCCATACGAATCATAACCAGAATTAACCTGAAAAGCTACAAGTTTTGCTGTAGCTTGACTTCCTGGTATCATAGTAGCCGTTGTCGTGTCTACAGACTCCCCATGAAGACCTGTAATCAGGCACAACTGTTGGTTTTCATCTTTATCATCATCATTCTCAAGCTGCAGCAGTTCCTTCTTTTCAGCAATAATTTTGGTATCACCTTCTATCCTAAAAGAAAAAGTTGAGTATTTCTTTGAAAGATTTTTCTTGATATCAATCCATAATGGATCTTTAACCATCTCTCTGATTATAGCTGTTCTACTTTGTTCGTAGAAAGCACTGACTGCTGCAATCTCCACACTCTGCGGAAAAGAACTGGCTATTTGACAAATCTTTTCTTTGAAAGTATCAAAATAGATTTGCTCTTTATCATTGCATTCTTTCAGCGAATTTCCGACTTTTTTAAGTTGCTCCAATGTCTTGTGCCACTTTTCTTTCTCTTCATCTGATACATTTGTGTCTTGCTGTTCAATTTTATTTTTTGTTTCTTCTATCTCTTTTTCTAAGTTTCCCATTGTCTTCTCTATATCATCCTCTTCTATAGAGATTTTCTTTTCAACATTTTTCCGATCCGAGAAACCAAAGACATAGGCACTATTGTCATAAAGATAATTCGCCACTGCTGCACTTGACCTTCCAACATGCTTCTTTACGAGATAAGTTCGTGCATGTTTGTTGTCAATCCGGCAATCTTCAAAACGCAGAAATTTACCACTCCCAGAAATGACAATAAGAAAACCAATCTCTTTTTTTTCCATTCCTTGCATGGGAAGGTTTCCGCATCGGTTATAGTAGTCATATAATGCTTTTAATATCATCTTAGAATCTCCTCACTGTTTAAAGGTGGAACATTGATTACACCATGTTTCATCTCTGCACGATAGAACATAGATTGAATATTCTTTGGGTCTGAGAAATCCATATCATAGAGCATGATTCCCAAGTCTCTATCACCGCCTTGCTCGAATGATATAGCTGGCTTCAAGTCGTCAGCATCTACATTGACAAGACGGAAAGAAGCAGAGAACTCACGAGTTCCAAGGTATGGTTGGTTGAAACATTGACCTTTGCTTGCTCGTCGTTCAAACATTTGATAATACTTCATCGGATTTTCATCTCGACCAGGCTCGTGTGCAAACAAATCTCCTTCCGCTTTTCGTTTGGCAACAGATCGAAATTCCATTTTTGCCCAAATACGATAGCGGACGTTTTTCAGAAGAAGACTGTTCTTTTGTTGCCTTTTTTCCTCTATATATATGGGAGATTTGCTGACAACGGCTCCTACTTCGTTTCTGCGTACTGATGTCCATTTGATAGGATTCAACACTTCTATCTTGGTTATCTGCCAATGAATGGCCGGCTTCCAAAAAATAGCCTCAAAGATGGCACGGGCAGCAGACGGCGTAATAACGTCATAGCTTACTCGTTCAACTTTTAGCTCCGGTCGGGTGAAGCAAGCCATGTCGCCCCACACCTCCAAACAATACTCTCTGTCAGTATATTCCATATCGTTATTTGTTTTCTTTATTATTGTCTTTGTCCTCTATTTCTTCTTTGGAACTTTGAGCTTCGAAAAATCTTTTGGCAGAAAGCGGAGACACTACTTTTCTGCCCGTCTTTGCTTCCAATTCTTCACGAGCCACTCTAGCTACATCACCTCCATCAGCCGCACATTGCATATTTTCTTCAAGAGTCTGTGGATCTTTAGACTTTGTGATACTTGTAGTTGAAAGTTCAGCCAACATATTCAAGACAAGTTCCTCATTGGTCATATTGTCACGCAGATTTTCTTTTTTCAATCCTTTGTGCTGTTTGTATTCTTTGGCTGTAAGACCAGCCCAACGTTGGTATATGATATCGGTAAGAGTTGCATATTGAACACCTTCCTCAACATTGTGCAACTTCCATTGGTCTGTCAAGTCCTTGCGAATCTCAATACTTTTCAACCGCTGATTTATCCAATTATCAGAATAGCCTAAGAACTTGTAATCCATCATAGCCTGTTGGATACTTAATTCCGGGTCTTGCATCTGGTCTAATCTTTCAGCTCCAACTTTTGCCAGCCACATTTTGAATGGCTCTGCCTTTGGTGACGGTATGGATTGTATAATACGTAAAAGCTGCTCTGTATCAGCGACATCAGTCATGCGCATTTTTCCATCAGCTGCCCGCATCTTCAAACCGTTACAATTTGTAACGGTTTCATTTCCCTCATCCTTTAAACGCTTTTTGAGCACTCTCCAATAAGTTTGTGGATTGGGACTTCCCGTCAATACAGCAACCACATCAACTATAGAGAAATACCACGTTTCTTTTTCTTCATCCCATACGGTGCGAATCATATCGTCACCAAACAACTTTATAGAGTTCTTCTTTACCATATCTTATTCCATTTATATTATCAACGATTCATTTGCCCAATTGTTGTCAATGCGCAAACCGATATGCTTATCATATTGTTGTGCGTAATCAACCACAAAGAGTCCTTCCCTTTTTTCAGTTACAACTCCCATCTTGCATAATGCCTCAAAGTCTCTTGGGTAAATATTGACACAGTATTTTGAGATTTTCTTCATTAGCAGATATGAAGGTCCGTTCTGTAAAAGCACATGCACCAGTTCCATGCTATTTTCCCAACAAACAACAACCGTCTTTCCCGCATCTTCTATAAGTCGGAAATTCTTTGCAGCACTTGCAAAACAGATATTTCTCACATCATACAAATAATGCTTCATATCCTTTTTGTCAAAACTATCATTTCGACAATACAGTTGACGGAAATAACTACTCATCGTTTCTGGAGCAAACCAATCCGATGATGTGTCCAAACTAAGTCTTGCATTGTTGCCATCTTGTATTCCGCCTTTAGGAAGATTGTGCTCTTTGGCAAGGCTAAAAACATATGTAGTACAGACATCCTGCTTTCCTTCTCTGTTGCATCGACCCGCAGCTTGTAAGACGGAGTCCAATCCTGCTTCTTGCCGGAACACAACAGGGAAGTCTATATCCACTCCAGCCTCTATCAATTGGGTAGATACCACACGGATAATTTCATTGTTGTCATCTTTGAGTGCAGTCCTTATATGCTCTATGGTCTCGCTGATATGAGCAGGGCACATCATCTTTGAAAGATGCAAAGTAATTCCTTCTTGTGGCAAACGCTCATAGAGTTCTTTGGCGTCCTTTCGGGTATTTACAATACAAAGTACTTTCTTATGTTGTTTCAACATCTCTGCTACTTCATCGTATGACTTGCCCGAGTTGTCTATATTAAGTTTTACTCTTCTTAATCTCTCATGGAGTTTAAAGTCTTCAGGAATGATTTCCTTGATTGCTTTTATTCCTTGAAACGACGCCTTTGGATTGCATCCCTCAATAAGACCGCTCAAAACAGGTTGGCTTGCTGTGGTGAACAATACAGAAACCTTGAATAACCTATTATAGGTTTTCAAAGAATCAACAATCGGCTGCAAATAATCCACTGGGAGTGTCTGCACCTCGTCCAAAATCAGCACACTATTGACAATGTTATGTAGTTTGCGGCAAGTAGATGGCTTGTTGCTAAACATCGACTCAAAGAGTTGCACATTGGTTGTGACGACAATAGGGTAGTCCCAGTTTTCGGTAGCCAACTTCATCTGTTCCCTGAGCTTTTCGTCTTTTATTTGCTCTGGGTCTACATTACTATGATGCTCCAATACATTCTCTGACCCAAATATTTCTCTCAATATAGCGGCGGTCTGTATGATAATGCTTGTATAAGGTATCGCAATAATAATTCTTTTTTGTCCATTATGAATAGCATGTTTCATCGCCCAAACCAAAGATGATAGAGTTTTGCCTCCACCTGTAGGAACGGTCAGACTATAAAAACCTATTGGCGAGATTGAAGTCTTGATGCATTGTTGTTGAACCTTACTTCTAATACGGTTCACTTCTGTATCCTTTGTACTGACTTTCAGGTTGTGAAGGTAGATTTCCAATTTTGGTAGTAAATCCTTTACTGAAGCCTTATTTGCACGTAATTCTGAGGTTTCTTTATCCATAAAAGTTTCTGTGTCAAGATAGTCAGCATCAACAAGACAAGAAAATAACATACGAGATAAGTGATGAATGTCTGTGGCTTTGCATTTAAAAGATAATTTATCTAAAACTACTTTTTCTATATTAGGATTTACCTCTGTAGGTATAGTCTTTTTAAGTTCGCTATTTTCACTATCAAGCTCATCCGAATCATGTAGCCCTGAATGGTGAGACAAAATTTGATTAACAAAGAAATTATCTGCAGATTTCCCATAAAGCTTTCTTGCGATAATCCCCCCAATATAAGCATGATGATAGTCACCAATAACTTTTGTTTCTGGAGCATATCCACTTTCTTTTTTTATATGTTGTTGGAATGCATTTGATTGCTTTCCTATATCATGGAGCATTCCCAACATTTTTCCCCAAGATGACATACAAAATTCGCTTGCAAAAACCGATGCTAGTTTTGCTACGCCCTCAAGATGTTCTTTGTTGGATTGAATAATCCATCTTTCGTTTTCTTTATATATATGTGATATTACCATACTACTTATTTCTCCCTATCGCACAATCAAACAATGTGCCTACTATCCATATAAAAATCAAGAATGCCATAGCTACTGTTTATTTTTTACATATGATTTTACTCTTTTTTCTTTCCCCAACGTCTCAGGGAACAGGTATTCTCCCCATCCAATTTCCTTACGGTTTTTATTTATTCGTTCGTCAAACCACCAATCATACTGTTCACGAGTGATAATACGAAAATCCCAAAGTTCATGAACAAGGGCAGCTATGGAAACGCCATAAGCTTCATGAAGGTCTATTAACTCCTCAAGAGTTACAGACTGACGAGTGGCACTTCCCATCTCCTCTATCAAAGTGGACTTTGGCATAAGGAAACAGCCTGCGAACTTATTGCATAGCTTCTCTTTGTCCCCCACCAAAACATTATCTGAGATATTCAATACAAGATGTGCAAGTTCATGAGCTGCTGTAAAACGAAGACGCTCTACAGTGTGCTTATCATTTGACATGTCAATAATCACAAGTGGATATTTATCGTCAGCCCATGTACTTAATCCCAGAACTCCATTAGGCATTGATTCATTGAGTATTTTTATTCCCTTACGTTCCATAAGTCTTAGTATACTTGGAATAGGACCATCACCACAATGCCATAACTTACGCAAAGAATCAGCTGCATTACAAACATCAGAGATATCTGAAACAATAAAATCTTTCAATGGATTAATAAATTGCCTTTCCATACCTGCTTTTTTTTCTGCGACAATATACTGTTCTGCCCAGAATGAGAGTTGTGATTCAACTTTTTGAAAATCCTCTTCAGAAAGCGCATCATTAAAAGCATTTCTCAACATTGGAGTATCTATGTTCAAATTTTCGCCGTAGAAATATTCCGGGCTTATATTCAAAGCTACGGACAAAGCAGACAATGTCTTTGCCTTTGGTTTCATCTTTCCTTTTTCATATTTTGAGATACTTTGCTTTGACACTATACGAGAAGTTCTCTCAGAAAGCTGTTCTAAGCTAAAATGCATCATTTGGCGAGCAATTCGTAAACGTTGAGCAAAAAAATTATTCATAGACTATCAATTTTGTTGACAAATATAGTCATTTACATTTACATCGTAAACTTATAAGTATAATATTATAATATTTTCACTTAATTTATATCAATATACGCTATATAGAATAATTTCAACTCTTATAATAAGCAATAAAATCATGAAAGCTGTTCAAAACAAACAATCAACAGATTTCATGCGATTTTTAGCATAGAGAATTCATAGATGTATAAAAAAAACGTTTTTATTTTACCCTTTTAACAAAAATCAATACTGATTTCTCTTCAAACGGAGTAAAATATTGAGAAATAGTATCAAATAAAGTTCTCTATGAATTATACCGGCTAAAAACTTCCTACTTGTTCTACAAAAAAGTTTTTTCCTTGGAAAAGTGTCATAGTATCATAAAAAAGCGCTATATAACATATTATCAAGAACTTAACGAATGATACTTTTCCGAAGTCTTTACAGAAAAGTATCATAGAAGTATCATAAATGTAAAAAAAGTAACATTAGAAATGAATACAGACTTTTCAAATATTGTCTATGGACTACAGAAACTATAAAAAGCCAGTATGTAATGCAATGGTATATTGCCCAGTTTTATGCCCACAGTTTGGGCAATCATTGCCCAGGGCCTTGGGCATCGATGCCCACATTAGGAGACTCCAATGCCCACAATGCGGGCAACAACATGGGAAGATGTGTCGGGTAAGCCTTGAGACGCTTTTATGATGCTTTTATGATACTTTTTGTGATACTTTTATGATACTTTTATGCCGTATAATCAGAGAAGTATCATTTTTGTATTTTATTGATTATCTGACGGTTAAAGTGCATATTCCTTTAATTTGTGATACTTTGATACTTTTCCATCAAAAAAAAATCTACATACAGAACATGTCTACTGCTTGACTGTGCCTCCAACCAATTTCATCACCACTAATATATCTGCCGGCAACCAGTTAACAGAGGAGAGCTCTTCTTTAGAGAGCCAACGGGCAGACTCTGCTTCTATGAGCGTTGGTTCTCCAGACGATACGTGGCAAAGATAACAATACATGTGGAGATGAAACTTCGGATAATCGTAGTCTACAGTTACGAGATGTGTGTCTATTGTTATCTCGATATCCAGTTCTTCCTTAATCTCACGATGCAGAGCCTCTTCTGGTGTCTCGTTCGGCTCAATCTTACCACCAGGAAATTCCCACCAGTCTTTGAATTCGCCGTATCCTCGCTGAGTGGCGAAATATTTACTACCGTTGCAGATTATTGCTGCTACTACATTTACTGTTTTCATGATATTCACTCGCTCTATACTGCCTTTATAAACTGTGCCATTGCCGGTTTCTCCAACTGCCATTCTATGTTCATCGGGAAATTGCCGTGAGAACTGATGTAGTCAACGAGTCCCATGCAGTAGTATGGACTGGTATTGCCAAAGCCGTCTTTTTTGTCTTCCCTTACGAACAAGATGAATCGTCTGCCGTTTGCATGCTGGTTTACATAGCGTGCTCCCTTGTTTGTATGCGACATCGAATTCTGTGATTGCCAATGGAAGCGGTTTTCGCTGATGAAATAATCGTTGTACTGAGTTGTAGGAGAGAAATCCTTTTCCGACTTATTGAGAGTAACGAAAAACAGTTCTACGTTTTTCTCCTCAATAGAAAAAGCTCCCGATGATGCACCTTGCATTTTCTTGTCGGCAGTCTGTCGCCCGAAGAGTGCAAAAATCTCCTCTTTTGTGTAGCAGCCATACAATTCGAGTCCGGCGGAGATAGCGGTATCTATCTGGAAGGTCTTGAATTCAAGGTTCTCCTGTAGATAGTCTGTAAGTTCTATTATCTCTTGCTTAAACAACGGATATCGCTCCAGAAGATGAAGAGCTTCATACATGTCGGAATATCCAAGCTTACCGATGCGGTCTTGGAACAAGGCATAATAAAGCATCACGGCAAACTGCTCTTTAGCTTCTCTTTCTTTTTCAGAGATGGTTTTATCCATCATTACACGACATCCGTTTTTTATGAAGCTGCGTATAAAGCGGATGAATGCCATGGAATTTATATGAACGAGGTTTCCCATACCTTTCACTAAGCGCTTCGTAACAGCGTCGTTCTGAAACGGACTGCATTTTCCGGCTTCACATTTTAGAGAAGTCCAGCATCTGCCGCCTTTGTATATCAAGCGTATGTCTTGTCCGCAATTATCGACAAACCGCGAAAGGGTTGGCACAGAGTCGTATGCCATAAGTTCGCAAACGAGACGCCGTGAATTGTATACCGCACTATGGATATTCTCGAGGATATAGCTTTTTGCTTTCCGCTCCATAAAGATGGAACAGCCATGGGGAAGAAGCGTAAAGCCATTTTTTACTTGTTCTTCGATGCTGCGGTCTTTGCGAGTGCAGAGAGCACGAAAACGATTTGTAAAATCATACTGTCGGTTTACCTGCGCCACAAAATCGAGAACAGTAAGAAAATCCTTTCCTTCGCTAAGTCTCAGTCCTCGTCCGAGTTGTTGAAGGAAGATGGTGAGACTGTCGGTAGGTCGAAGGAAAAGCACAGTATCAACCTCGGGAATATCAACACCCTCGTTGAAGATATCCACTACACACAGATAGTTAATCCTTCCAGAAGCCAACTCACGGTTCACTCTGGCACGTTCCTCAGCTTTAGTCTCAGACGTCAGTGCTGCAGCCTTCAATCCATATTTCGAAAACTGCTCTGCCATAAAAGCGGCATGACGCCTGTCGGAACAGAAGCAAAGAGCATGGCATTTCGTTTCGTCGGGCAGATATTCGCGGAGTTTATTGATTATCAATCCCGTTCGTTCGTAATTGCAAAGGCGGTCGGTGAGTTTTGATATTATATACTTGCCGTTTGCCCATAGTTCATTTCCTGAGATATCAAGAGGATCGGAAATGCAGAGATACTGAAACGGAGTGAGCAATCCCTCGTCGAGAGCCTGCGGCAAACGGATCTCAGCACTTATCTTTCCACCGAAATCAGGAAGGAGACTTCTGCCATCCATACGTTCGGGCGTGGCAGTAAGACCGAGAAGCACCCGTGGTTTGAATTCATCCACAAGCACTCTATAGCTTGACGCTGCAGCATGGTGAGCCTCATCAATTATGATATAATCGTAATAATCAAGACCTTGTTGGCGGAAGATGTCGATATTGCTATTGAGTGTGGCAACAGAAACAAAGAGATGTTCAAGGGAATCCACAGGTCGGAAATTTCCTACCCACAATTCTCCGAAATTAGCATCACCGAGCACGCTACGGAAAGTGCGCAGCGACTGTTTCAATATTTCCTCCCTATGCACAACAAACAGCAGTTTGTCATGCTGCGGATTATCTTTTCTGAACCGCTTATAGTCGAAAGCCGAAACTACAGTTTTGCCAGTACCTGTGGCTGCAACAACGAGATTGCGGAACAATGCGTTTTCATCACGCTCCACCTGCAGTTTGTCGAGAATCATCTTCTGGTGAGGCAAGAGTTGATAGCGGGTATATAATTCCAAGGAATTGTCTTTGCCATGATTTCTCTGCAACGACAATTCCTTTTGGAATTTCTCTATTCCGCCCAATCGAAAGTCTTCGAAATTCTCACTATTCCAATACCTTTCGAAAGTTGCAAGTGCCGATTTTATGATATGCGGATTTTCTACGTTGGTAACACGGATATTCCATTCCAATCCATCGGTCTGTGCGGAGTGAGAAAGGTTTGACGATCCTATGTATGCCGTGCTGAAACCAGAGTTTCTCACAAAGATATATGATTTGGCATGCAGTCGTTCAATTTGGGTGTTATACGATATTCTTATCTCCGTGTTGGGGAGTTGCGAAAGTTGTTCCACGGCTTTCGCCTCGGTCACTCCACAATATGTCGTCGTTATGATGCGCAACGAGTGTCCTTCCACTTTACAGAAGTCACGCAATTGGTCGAGCATCATCCTTATTCCCGACATGCGCAAGAATGAAACGATAATGCATATTTGGTCAGCCGATGCAATATCGCGCATTATTTCAGAGCCAAGCGACAGGCCCGACTGTCCTCCAGTAAAGAGGTTACTGACGCGGAAGCCCGACAAAGGTCGTACGAGCTCCTTATTTGTAGCTCTTAATTCTGCATTTTTCTGAGAGTTTATTACAGCCGAGAGCAAGCGCGGAGCCTCTACAAGCATATCCTCATCTTCCACATCTGCTGATTCCAGTATTTGGTTCGTCAGTTCTATCTTTTCCTCTACAGGAACATCCTTGTCTTCAAGTTTTTTCCTTATAGTATCAGCAAGGAAATCAGCAAGCATTTTTGCAGATTCCGCAGAGTCTATGTTCTCTGTTTGACAGACGAAACCAGCATCTTCGGTTTGTCTGATGTCTCCAGACAATCTGTCTGTTATAAGATTTTCGTATATGCCTTCCTTTAGTTCCATAGGAAATCAATCTTTTGAATACGAATTGACTTTATCCACTGAAAGACCCGTAGCACTGGCTATGGCATCTACCGTAAGACCATTATCCAACATCATCCGAACCATAGCTTTGATTTGAGTCTTCTGCTCGGAGATCTGGGTCTTCTGCTCAGAGATCTGAG
>DCBP01000106.1:13762-37466 GCA_002314055.1 Prevotella sp. UBA1104 | reverse complement strand
CAGAGATCTGAGTCTTCTGCTCGGAGATAATCTTGTTCTGTTTCATCACTTGAGTGTCGCGAGCCTCAATAGCAGAATAATACTCATCCTCATCATTCATCTCCTGACGGACCTCTGCTGTCATTGCCGCCATACCCAAACGGTGGATAAGGTGCATCATATCTGGGTCATCATTGTATTCTTCAGCATCAAGACAAATAATCTGCTGATTCTTTACATCCCTTTGGGATTGGTCAAACACGCTTAGGACCTTTTCCAGCCTATTATTTATCTTGCCATGAAGTAAAGGAATCTGAACAATTATACTGTCGTGCGTCAAACTACTGATAAACGGGTCCTTCATGCCGTTCTCCACTTCGTTGCCGTCATAATCCAATGTCTTGTGGTCTACATACACAACAGATTTATTTATATTCCCTACTCGATGCCCGAGCAAATACACAGCAACCATAGGCACGGCATATTTCTGTACATCGCATTCTTTCACCATATTTTCCTCTGCATTATACTGAGCGGCGAGGTAGCGACGAAAGCGCAACGTTTCTGTGTCAAGCCATGTTTTCTGCAACTCTATCAGTATCAGCCGTACACTGCCATCGTCTTCTTTCACTCTTGCGGCAAAATCTATACGAAACATAGAAATGTTGTCGCGTGTAACATTAGGGTGTTCATGCCGGCGCATTTCAACACTTACTATTTCTTTTTTTAGCAATGCCGAAAGTACAGTCTTGGCGATTCGCTCGTCTTCCATAAGAAATTTGAAAACGGAGTCGTATATTGGGTTTGCTACAGAATAATAGTTCATAATCGTATATTTATATTTCTGTTGCTAAATTAATGCATTTTTTCTTAACGGGCAAATCTTTTTCCGTAAATAGATAAAAATGTTTACTTATTGCCCAAGCGTTCACCCTCCATCCACAACTTAACGTAATAAATATTGTTAATATATAATACTCTATTAGAACATTCGAATTCTTTTAGTTAAATTTGCATCAATTCTAAAAACTTCTAACGTTTTTCTATAACGCATATTATCAACAACTATGAAACAAAACTTATTCTTAACGTTGGCTGCTGCAGCCATCGCCATGAACGGAATGGCGGCAGGCAAGAGCAGACAAGCGGTTAATGTTACTGTGCCAACCTATAAGGAATGGCATGACCTACAGGTAAATGCTATAAAGCGTTTGCCTCTACACACCGATTTCTTTTCCTTTGCTCCCGGCGAGACTAATGCGCTCACCTCGAGCGTGCTCGACAAATCTAAGAGCAAGAACTTTCTATCGCTCGACGGACTGTGGAAATTCAAATGGGTGGAGAATGCAGACCAAAGGCCTACGGATTTCTTTCGAACTGACCTTGACGATTCTTCGTGGAAAGAGATGCCGGTACCGGGCAACTGGGAGCTTAACGGATATGGCGACCCGGAATATGTGAACACCGGATTCGGATGGCGCGGACACTTCAATGAGCAGCCGCCGGCTGTGCCGACAAAGGATAACCACGTGGGCTCATACAGAAGGGTCATCGACATTCCGGCTGACTGGGACGGCAAACAGGTTATAGCGCATTTCGGTAGCGTAACTTCTAATATCTATCTGTATGTTAACGGGAAGTTTGCCGGATATGCCGAAGACAGCAAGGTGGCAGCAGAGTTCGATATCACACCATATCTTAAGAAAGGCAAGAATCTTATTGCCTTCCAAACATTCAGATGGTGTGACGGTTCTTGGTGTGAAGACCAGGACTTCTGGCGGTTGAGCGGTGTGGCACGAGAGAATTATCTCTATGCCCGCAACAAGAACACTCATCTCGACGATATCAGGGTTGTCGGCGACCTCGACAGCCAATACCGAGATGGAATCTTGCGTTTGAAACCTTCTTTCTCTGTTGAGAAATCGAAGAAAGTCAACAATAATTTGGAGATTGAATATTCTCTTTACGATGCCGAAGGCAAGAAGCTCAACTGTGTGCCTCGTAGAGAGGCTTCAGGCGATATCATAATGCTTGTCGACAATCCTCACAAATGGACTGCAGAGACACCATATCTTTATACACTGACTGTGAAGATGAAAATTCTCGACAAAGTGATTGAAGAGGTGCCTATTAAAGTAGGATTCCGCAAAGTGGAGATAAAAGGAAAACAGTTTCTCGTGAATGGGCAGCCCGTACTCATCAAGGGTGCCGACCGCCACGAAATGGATCCGGATGCAGGCTATGCAGTCAGCTTGGATCGAATGATTCAAGACATCAAGATTATGAAACGTCTGAACATCAACGCTGTTCGCACCTGTCATTACCCTGACGATCCACGCTGGTATGAACTGTGCGACAAATACGGCATTTACCTCGTTGCCGAGGCTAACCAGGAGAGCCACGGCTTTGGCTATGGCAAGGATGCGGCAGCTAAGAAGCCGATGTTTGCAAAACAGATTCTTGAGCGCAACCAGCATAACGTGTCGATGTATTTCAATCATCCGTCGGTCGTTACATGGAGTCTTGGCAACGAAACCGTGATGGGCGACAATTTCCTTCAGGCTTACAAATGGATTAAGGGACAGGACGAGAGTCGCCCCGTGCAGTATGAACAGGCTGGCAAGGGCGAGGGCACAGACATTTTCTGTCCGATGTATTACCCGGTAGACCTTTGCGAGAAGTATTGCAAAGATGAAACGAACACAAAGCCGCTTATCCAGTGTGAATATAACCATACAATGGGAAATTCCGGAGGTAACCTAAAGGAATATTGGGATCTTGTAAGGAAATATCCTATTTATCAGGGTGGATTCGACTGGGACTTCGTTGACCAGGCTCTACACCGCCATCCTGTGAAGCCGATGAGTATCGACGGCGAAAAGATGACTTATTCACAGCTGCGCAAGATTGAATATACCTACGGCGGCGACTATAATAAGTATGACGCCAGCGACAACAACTTCAACTGCAACGGTATCATCGGACCTGACCGCCAGCTTAACCCTCATGCCTACGAACTGGCTTACCAGTATCAGGATATCTGGGCTACGATGAAGGATGCAGCGAAAGGTATAGTTGAGGTTAAAAATGAATACTTCTTCCGCAACTTGAGCAACTACGCCCTCGAGTGGTCTTTGATGGCCGATGGAGAAAAAGAGCAAAGTGGCTCTATCAACGATTTGAATGTTGGTCCGCAGGAGATTAAGGACTTCCTGATTCCTTACTCACTACAAGGACTTGACGGCAAGGAACTGATGCTCAACATCGACTTCAAGCTGAAAACTGCAGAGCCACTGATGCAGGCAGGACAGACCGTGGCTTATGCTCAACTACCTATTGCTGCAAAAGCGGAAACGGCAACAACTGCCATCGACGCCACAGAAAAGAGAGTAAAGATAAAGGTTGACGAGAAGAATGAAAAAGCAATCTCCGTTACATCGCCAGCCTTACAACTCACAGTTGACCGCTCTACAGGACTTATCTCCTCTTACCGCTTCAGCGGAAAGGAAATTCTCGGAGATGGCGGAACTCTTAAGCCTAACTTCTGGCGCGCCGCTACCGACAACGATATGGGTGCCGGTTTGCAGAAGAAATACAAGGCTTGGAAGAATCCGGAACTGCGTCTCGCTAATATCAACGTGAGACAGCTGAAGAAGACAAATCTCGTGGAGATTACATCCAATTATAATCTTATCGGTGTAAATGCCGGACTGGTTATCACATATCTCATCGACGGCAAGACGGGCGAGATTGAAGTAACGGAGAATCTCTCTACTTCAGATACGGCAAAGATTAGCGACATGTATCGCTTCGGAATGATTATGCAGTTGCCTTACGCCATGAGCCAAAGCAAATTCTACGGTCGCGGACCTATCGAGAACTATTCCGACCGCAACGAATGTATGCGTCTGGGCATATATAGTCAGGATGCCAAGGAGCAGTATTTCCCATACATCCGTCCGCAGGAGTCTGGCACAAAGAGCGATATCCGTTGGTGGCAGCAGACCGGTGCTGATGGCTTCGGAATATGCATCGACAGTAGCAAGCCGTTCTATGCCAGCGCTATCCACTTCGACACCGAAGAACTTGACGACGGCGACAACAAGGAGCAGCGCCACAGCACGGAACTGAAGGAATCGAAGTTCACTAACCTCTTCCTCGACGCTGAGCACATTGGTGTTGGCGGCACAAACTCATGGGGAGCAAAACCGCTCGACAAGTATCTCGTAAAGTATGGCGACAAGGTGTTTAAGTTCACAATCAAGCCACTTGGTAAATAAAATATGGACATAAAAGAAAAATACACAGCCTCTGCTAATCGCTACTGCGATGCAGAGGCTTTGTACAAGAGATGCGGCAGGAGCGGCATCCTATTGCCTAAGATTAGTTTGGGGTTTTGGCATAATTTCGGAGGCAATGACTCTTACGAACGTAGCCGACGGATAACTCACTATGCTTTTGACCACGGAATAACCCACTTTGACCTCGCCAACAATTATGGTCCGCCTTACGGCAGTGCTGAGGAGACAATGGGCAGACTTATGCATGACGACTTCCGCCCTTATCGCGACGAACTGTTTATCGCGACCAAAGCAGGCTATGATATGTGGGAGGGTCCATACGGCAACTGGGGCTCACGCAAATATCTCACGGCAAGCCTCAATCAGAGTCTGAAGCGGATGAACCTCGACTACGTGGATCTTTTCTATAGTCATCGTTACGACCCTAATACTCCGCTTGAAGAAACAAAAGCATAAAAGTATGAGAGTGGAGTGAAATTGAAATGGGAAGCGAAATACAACAAAAAAACATCATGCTTATCACCGTGTAAGCATGATGTTTTTATATATCTACTGTTGCTTCTTGGGTGAAACCACGAGCGACGCCCCGATGCTCACCGCCAACACGCCGACAATAAACACGAGCGACGACACGGCATCTATCTCAATATATTTGTGGATGAGCATCTTCACTCCGATGAACACGAGCAGAACGCAAACGCCAAGTTTCAAGTAGCGGAAGCGGTCGGCTATTGCTGCCAGAAGGAAGAACATGGCGCGCAGTCCGAGGATGGCGAAGATGTTTGAAAAGAACACCACATAAGGGTCGAGCGACACGGAGAACACTGCCGGGATGCTGTCGAAGGCGAAGATAAGGTCGCTGAACTCTATTACGAGCACCGTTACGAGCAGCGGCGTTACCATCAGTTTGCCGGCACGACGGATAAAGAACTTGTCGCCCTCAAACTGGGTGTGCACCCTACCCGTCTTTGAAAGAAGCCTTACTACGGGATGCTTCTCCACGTTCATCTCTTCCTTCTTGTTGCGGTTGAGATACATCTTCACGCCGCTATACACGAGCACCGCTCCGAAGACGAGCAGTATCCAGTCGAAGCGACTGATGATGGCGGCTCCGAGGAAGATGAAGATGAAGCGCAACACGATGGCTCCAAGAATTCCCCAGTTCAACACATGCTGGTATTCGTTCTTCCCCACCCCGAAGGATGTGAATATCATCATCATCACGAAGAGGTTGTCTACCGACAGAATCTTCTCTATCAAATAGCCGGAGATATACGATATCGTCATATAGTGGCGATACTGCTGCAGGCTCGCCTCAAAGTCGTCGGGATTTAGCTTCAAGTGGGCGGCATAGCGAGAGGCTACGGCCTGAAGGTCGCCAAAGTTGTCTATACCGTGAACCATATCGCCGTGAAACCACAGGAAAGCCGAAAACAACAACGCGAGGGCTATCCAAACGGCAGTCCACGTGCCGGCTTCCTTTATTGACACCACATGGGCTTTCTTGTCGATTACAAACATGTCGAGGAGCAAGATCGCGGCGATGAACACCACGAAGCCTCCGAGAAAGAGCATTTCTGATAAATCCATATTTTATTTTTGTTTTTTATGCGGATGCAAAAATAATTATTATTTGTTACAGAATTGTTACAACTACTATTTCGTTTGCATTTTTTATGATGTTTTCTGCATGCAACACTATTTAAAAAGCATCGTAACCAGCGGTATGGTGATGATTGAAAAAACTGTGGTAATGAATGTAATCTCGGTCATCAGAGCCGGATTTCTGCCGTATTTCATGCAGAACATGGTGCCGAACGAAGCTACGGGCATGGCAATCACCACCGTGTTTATATCATTGACCACTTCATCAACGCCACATACCTTGAACAGGAAATACAGCGACAATGGTATGACTACGAGTCGTATCACCGACGACACATACACCTTCGTACTGCCGATTATCTCCTTCAGCGGCAGTCGAGCCATCGAGGAACCGATTACCATGAGTGCTGCAGGCACGGTGATGTTGCCCACCATCGTCACGGGGCGCGCTATTATATCTGGCGTATGTACATTCAATGCCACGAGCAAGGCTGCCACGAATGCTGCTATCATTGCCGGAGAGAAGAGCACCTTGGGATTGAGCTGTCGTATGCTGTATTCTCCTTTCACGAGCATCACGCCGGCGGTGAAGATGAAGAAGGTGTTTGGCATATTCAGCAGGGCGGCATAAAATATGGCATGCGGTCCGAATATCGACGATACGATAGGGTAGCCAATGAAGCCCACGTTGGCAAACATCAGTGCAAAGCCTATCATGCCACGGTCATCGCGGTTTTTGGTGATGAGCCGCGGAACGAGGAAGCCGAATATCAACAGGATGAAATACGTGAGGAAGCCTACGCCTAAAAGTGGCATGATCAGAGAGCGGTCGGGCAAGGAGTCGCCCATTACGGACGAGAGGATGAGTGCCGGACAGGTGAGGTCGATGACTATTGCCGACAGCTTCTGGTCGAACTTGTCGCCCATATATCCCAGCTTACACAATACATAGCCTACGATTACGATGATGAAGAGTATCACCATCACTTCAAGATTTTCCATTATCCTTTTGCTTTTTACCTATTATAAAATGCAAAAATAGTGCAAATTAATTACAAGACAAAAGAAATACGTTTTTTTATTATGATTTTCTATAGATATAGAATAGTAAGTCAACGTGGATTATGGATAAGTAATAACTGAGTCAACTTGTATTAACAATAATGCTAAAAGTGGTCAACTAAAATCGTTAAACCACAAACTAAAATCGTTAAGCCACAAATAAAAAATATTCAACACTGATAAACAATTATTCAACACTGATAAATAAATATTCATCACTGATAAACGATTGTTCAACACTGATGAATATTTTTTTAAACATAAACAGCCATATAATCTATCACTATCACATTTACCTTATTATGCTTTCCGCTTCCGTTTTTTCTATAACCAGAAAGGCGGAAGCGGAAAAGATAAAATCAAAAAAAATATGAGTATATGTCAAAAAACTATCAGAAGTTCACACCGAAGTTGAGCGTGAGGCATCCGTTATGGGATGTGTCAAACTCATCGTGGCAGATATTTGCAAGACCGATATCATAGGTCAGGTCGAAGTAGAACATGTCGTAGGCTGCTCCACAGCCCACACGCAGTCCGCCGTCGAAACGCTTGAAGCGGTCGCTCGAGAAGGAACTCTCCGATTCCCGCAGTCCGTAGTTCTTTATCTTTCCCCCCACTCCACAGGCGAGATAGCCTCCGGCAAACGGTTGCACAGAGAAGTGATTGTCTATTGCATAAGCATATTTCACGGTTATCGGCACCTCCAGATAGTTCAGGTCGTAGGTCATTTTCTTGCCGTTCTGCAGTTTTTTCTTACCACCCTTTTCTGTATAATAGAGTCCTGTTTCAAGGAAGAGCGGTGCACGGTCTGAAAGGGCGATGCCTGCCACTGCGCCGATATTGAGTCCCGTCTGCGAATCGCCGCCGTCGAGGGTTTCGTCGTCGGAGTTTACGGTAGAGAACGACGGACCGATGCGCAGTCCGTAGTAGTTTTCTCCACTGGCATACATGTTTCCGCCGCGTCTGCCGGAATAGTCCAGATGTCCCGTGCGCTCGTTATAGTATCTGCTGTTGCGGTAGGCCTGTGCCTGTGCGGCAGAGCCTGTAAGCAAGAGTGCCGCTAATGTTATAAAGAAAAACTTTTTCATAATTCCGTTGTTTTTAATTAATAACTGTGATTTTGTATGGCAAAGATATCTTGATTTTCTTTTTGTTGCTAAGGGGATATCCCTAAAATGGCGTGGGGATTTCCATATTTCAACAGATATATGCAAACGTTTGCACCTGATGGTTGCAATTTTTTATTACATACGTGGAACAACAAACAACATTAAGCATTACATTTGCAAAAAATATCAAACAAGCCTAAAAAGCATAAACAAAAAGCATACTCTAAAACCACTCTTTGTGGTGTATATACATATTTATATATGCAATAAGTTGACTAACAATTTTAATAACATAAAAATTACTAATGATGAAGCAGGTTAAATTCAGTAATGCCCTGAGGACTGCTGCCTTGACTGGCGGGTTGTTCCTTACGGCAAGTGCCTTCGGACAGCAAGTCATCGTAAAGGGACACGTGAAGGACTCTACTGGCGAACCGGTTATCGGAGCTACGGTGCGAGTTGAAGGCACCGACGGCGGAACGGTAACGGATTTCGACGGTAACTTCTCTATTAAGGCTGACGCCAAGTCTGTAATCAAAATCTCCTACATCGGCTACGAAACAGCTACGGCCAAAGCAGGACAAAACATCAACATCATCCTGAAGGAAGAGGCTGACAACAAACTGAACGAGGTTGTAGTTATCGGTTACGGCCGCGCAAAGAAGACAGACCTCACCGGTTCGGTTACGGCAATGAAGCCGGACGATCTGTCGAAGGGTATCACCAACAACGCATCCGATATGCTCGTTGGTAAAGTGGCTGGTGTCGATGTGCAGACCACTGGCGGTGCTCCGGGTGCCGGCGCACAGATCCGTATCCGTGGCGGTGCTTCGCTCTCGGCAAGCAACGACCCTCTGTATGTTATCGACGGACTCGTTATCGACAACAATACGGCTACGGGTATGAGTAATATCCTTGCCAACATCAACCCTAATGATATCGAGAGTTTCACCGTATTGAAGAGTGCTTCGGCAACGGCTATCTATGGTTCGCGTGCCAGCAACGGTGTCATCATCATCACTACAAAGAAGGGACGCAACGGACAGAAGCCTACATTCTCTTACAACGGCGACATTACCGTTTCTACTGCACTGAAGAAATACGATGTGCTCAGTGGCGATGAATACAGAAACCTTATCGAGTCGCTCGGCATGAGCCGCGACTTGCTCGGAGATGCCAACACCGACTGGCAGGACGAAATCCTGCGCACCTCGGTTTCTACGAGCCATAGCGTCAGCATGCAGGGCGGACTGAAGAACATGCCTTACCGCGTCAGCGCTGGCTATAATATCGGCAACGGTATCTTGAATACGAGCTGGATGCGCCGTTTCAACGCAAGTGTTAATCTGGCACCTTCGTTCCTCAACAAGCACTTGAACTTTAATTTCACGGCTAAATACATGTATGAGAAGGATCGCTATGCCGATAGCGGCGCCATCGGAGCGGCTCTCGCCATGGATCCTACTCGTCCGGTACGCATGTCTGACCCTGACTATGCCGTTGTTGGCGGATACTATCAGACACTGGTTAATGCCTCTTACAGCGATCCTAACTGGAAGAAGACTTCTTACTCGCAGACTCCACAGAATCCTGTTGCCATGCTTTACAACAAATATTGCTTGGCTAACTCCAACGACTACAGCGGCAACGCTGAGGTTGACTACAAGATTCACGGATTCGAAGACTTGCACATCCACGCAAGCTTGGGAGCACAGTATACTGCTACCGACCAGAAGACAGACATCAAGCGTACTTCTTACAGCAATAACTACTATGGCCGTCAGGAGTTCCTTACATATTATAAATATAATATCGTGGGCAATGCATACGCTCAGTATATGCACAAGTTCGGCAACCACGACATCGACATAATGGCTGGTGCCGAGCAGTCACACTACCACCGCTCTGGTATCGACAATATGGGCTATGGTACTGACCCAATGACTGGCGCACGCTTCGACGAGAAGACAAGGAAAGACAAGGAATGGGCTACCCACAACTCGCTCGTTTCTTATTTCGGACGTCTGAACTACAACTTCCTCGACAGATATCTTATCACTGCTACATTCCGTGCCGACGGTTCTTCGCGCTTTGCCAAAGGACACAAGTGGGGATACTTCCCATCGGCTGCCGTGGCCTGGAAAATCAACAGCGAGCCTTTCATGAAGAATGTTAAGTGGCTCAACGACTTGAAACTACGCTTCGACTGGGGTAAGACAGGACAGCAGAACGGTATCGATGACTTCGTATACGCTCCGGTTTACGTTAAGGGAGACCAGTACTCACAGTATCCGTTCGGAGACGCATATTACTATACTATGCGCCCTAACAAATACAACAAGAACCTGACTTGGGAGAAGACGGAGACATGGAACGTTGGTGTAGACTTTGCCGCTCTCAACAACCGCTTCACTTTCTCTATCGACGGATATATCCGCAACACGAAAGATCTTCTTGCTAACGTATCTACACAGGCTGGCGTAACTCTTGGCGACAATCTTTTGCAGAACGTTGGTTCGCTGCGCAACTATGGTCTTGAACTTTCGTTCGACGTAAAACCAGTGGTAACGAAAGACTTTACTTGGGACCTAACTTACAACGTGGGATGGAACAAGAACAAAGTGACTGCCCTTAATGCCGGCGACGACGATTGGGTATGGGTGAACGATGCTGAGGCTGCACGCGGTATTTCTACAAAACTGCAGCGCAACAAGGTGGGCGAACCTATCAACTCGTTCTTCGTTTACCAGCAGGTTTACGATAAGGACGGAAAGCCTATCGAGGGTGTATATGTTGACCGCGATGGCAACGGCGTTATCGACGATGGCGACCGCTACTACTACAAGAGTCCGGCTGCCGATGTACTTATGGGTCTCACATCTAAGTTCCTCTACAAGAACTGGGATCTGAGCTTCTCTCTTAGAGCTTCTCTCGGAAACTATGTTTACTATTACGGTCTTGCAAACAGTGCTATCGTTTGCGAGCAAGGACTGCATCGCCAGGCTGGAGCTTTCCAAAATGTCCTCTCGGATGCCGTTTCTCTCGGATTCACCGGACAGACTAATGCAATGAACAGCCTTAGCGACTACTTCGTGCGCAATGCTTCGTATTTGAAATGCTCTAACATCACACTGGGATATACATTCCCGGCTCTGCTCAAGTATGCAGGACAGGACTATTTCTCAGGACGAGTTTACTTCACGGTGCAGAATCCGTTCATAATCACCAAGTATAAGGGTCTTGACCCTGAGGTGGCTAACGGTGTTGACAAGGATCCGTATCCACGTCCAATAAGCTTCCAGCTCGGTGTTAACTTCAACTTCTAAGATTCTAAAAACTACGACAATTATGAAACATATAATATTGAAAAGTGCGGCACTCGCTTTTCTGACACTGGGAACAATGTCTTGTGCCGACGACTTGAATATATCCCCGATAGACCCGAAGAATTCTCCTACATATAATGTGGATGAACTTCTCGCTAAACAATACGGCACATTGGGACTTACAGGACAGAAAGGTCCTGACGGCGACGGCGATATGAGCGGTAACGAGGGAGAGAGCGGATACTACCGCACGGTGTTTAACCTCAACGAACTTAATTCCGACGAAATCCTGTGGGCATGGCAGGACAACGAAGACATGGCTCCTATCACTAATATGGCATGGACTTCGGCTTCTACCCGCGTAAACTGGTGCTATCAGAGACTGGCTTACGACATCACGCTCCACAACCAGTTTATAAGCGAACAGACGGGCAAGCTTTCTGATGATAAGATTGCAGAGATTCGCTTCTTGCGCTGTCTCAACTACTTCCAGTTCCTCGACCTCTTCCATAGAGCTCCGTTCAAACTGGAGTTCAACGGCGAACTGCCTGTTGAAAAGGTTGGCGTTGACCTATACAAGTGGATTGACGAGGAACTGACTGCCATCGAGCCGCTGATGAAAGATGTAGGTGCTTACTGCAACACTAAAGACTTCGGTAGAGCTGACCGCGGTGCTGCATACGCCCTTCATGCACGTCTGGCTCTGAACGCTGAAGTATATACCGACGGCGAAATCAACGACTATCAGAAAGCTAAGGACTATTGCGACAAGATTATTGAGAGCAATGCCTACGACCTCGCAAAGGCAACGAAAAACGGATATACCGGATACCAGCAGCTCTTTATGGCTGACAATGACGAGAACCCGGAGGCTATGAAGGAGATTATCTTGCCTATCCGTCAGGATGGAGCTAAGACTCGTAGCCACGGTGGCTCTACAATGCTTATCAACGGTACACGCTGCGACGGTATGCCTTATTACTATCAGACGAATCCATGGCAGTGTATCTTCGCCCGCAAAGACCTCGTGGCAAAGTTCTTGCCTTCGCTCGATATCGTTAATGCCGACAATGATGCATGCAAAAAGGCTTACGAGAAATATCTGAAAGATAACGACCTTGATGCTTCGAAATTCACCGAGGCAGACATTCTGAAGATGGACAAACAGCTTGGTGGCAACACAGAGGAGATAATCAACAAGGCTGGCGACGACCGCGCACTTCTCTATGGCGGTTTTGCCGGTGGCGTGCGCCGCTTGACTCCAGACAAGCAGATTAAGAACTTCTTCGACGGACTCTCTATCGTGAAATGGTCTAACGTACGCTCTGACGGTAGTGCCGTTCACGGCGACAACTTCTGTGATACGGATATTCCTCTGTTCCGCCTTGGCGAGATTTATCTTACTCGTGCAGAGGCTCTCTATCGACTTGGCGATAAAGAGAATGCACTGAAGGATATACAGAAACTGCAGGAACGTGCCCACAGGAAGAACGTGGCTAAATCTATTGATCTCAACACTATACTCGACGAATGGTGTCGCGAGTTCTATCTCGAAGGACGACGCCGCAGCGACCTCGTGCGCTTCGACCTCTACACCAGCAGCCAGTATCTGTGGAGCTTCAAGGGCGGACAGCCTAACGGAGTGGGTGTGGACTCTCACTACAACGTCTACCCTATTCCTTCTACAGAAATAGCCGGAAACCATAACTTGCACCAGAATCCGGGTTACTAATCCCGCGAAACGGTGATTATAAAAATAGTTTTTAATTCACAAAAGAATACGTATCATGAAATATATAAATAAATTAATGATGCTTACGTTGCTCGTTCTGCCGTTCTTGTTCGCATCATGCGACAAAGACGATGACAGCAACCCGACGCTCGACCTTAGTCATGTGGCTGAAGGATTCAAGCTCAATACTCCTGCTTATGCAGGCAACACTTACGACCTGTCTAAATCCGACGGCGTAGAACTGACTTGCACACAGCCGAACTATGGCGAAGGCGTACCATACGTTGTTCGCTACTTCGTACAGGTTTCCATCGACCCTACTTTTGCCGAGGGTAACAAAGATGCAAAGTTTACTGAACTGTCTACATCTTTCACTGATGCCAAGATGCTGGCTAATGCCGTTGAAATGAACAATGCGCTTGTAGACTTATATCAGGAAGCTCATCCTGATGCCGACATTCCTACTTCAATGCCTGTATATATAAGACTGCGCGCCATTATCGACGGATCTATGATTGACAATCTGGGCGAGACCTACTCTAACGTAATCACTCTGCCTTCTGTACGTGCTGAATACGAGGCTCCGGATGTTGAATACCCTGCTTGCCTTTATGTGGTCGGCTCTTCTATACAGAATGCATGGAGCAGCTGGAAGCAGGTGGCTGCCGTATACGGCGTACCGGGACAATATTACACAGTAGTATATGTTCCAGACGGCGGTTCATTCAAGTGGGGAACTTCTGAAGGCGACTGGCGCGGATTTACACGCATCACTGTTGACGATAAAGCAAATGCTGGAGTTTCCAATAATGACGACGACAACATCGTTATTGCCAAGGGCGGATGGTACACTCTACATTTTGAGGGTACTATGAGCGCCGACAAGAAGAGTATCGGTTACACGCTGCATATCTTGCCTGCCGAGGTTTACATTACTGGTGCAGCTGCCGGCGGCGACTGGACCGAAGCTAATGCTGCATGGGCTTTGCAGGCTCCAACAGACCAAAATGGTGAATGGGTTTCTCCGGCTTTCGCTGGTAGTGGCGAGCTTCGCGCTTATGTTCATATCTCTGGTTTGGAGTGGTGGCGCACTGAGTTCACTCTCTACAACGGAAATGTGTTCTATCGCAAAGACAACATCGTTGACAACTGGGCAACCAATGTTGGCGAGGAGTACTCTGTAAGCTGTAACCCTGGTCAGAAACTCTATGTGAACTTCGACAAGAACACTGGAGAAGTGAAATAAGATTGAAAAATTGAAATCAGAAGATTGAAAAATCAGAAGATTGAAATTAAAAGAGGGATTATAAGTCCTATGTGTCTTATAGACTCTATGTGTCTTATATGTCCTATGTGTCTTATATGTCTTATAGGTTTTATAATCCCTCAAAATAAATAAAATCAAACAACAATGAAAAAAACATTATTATATAGCTTGGCAGCATTTATAGGATTTGCATTTGCAAGCTGCAACGGCGACTACGATGATTGGTCTGCTCCTCAGGAATGGGATCAGGAGGACGCCATTACTATTCCGGGCTTTACAGCCTCTGCTGCTTCTGCCGAGATTAACCTGGCAAATCCAGGTGAGAATGTGCAGACTTTCACACTTTCTACTGCAACACTGCCTAAGGGAGCGGAGCTCGACCATACTCGTGTTATCTTAACTCCTGCAGATGAAGAAAACATGACTTACGACTTGCCGCAGACTCTTGAGGCTACAGCTGAAGGAACGATAGACAGTACAGCTCTTCAAGATGCCGTTGTAAAAGCATACGGTAAACGTCCATCGGCTCGTCCTTTCAAAGCTAAAGTTTACTCAGATGTAGTAGTCAACGGACAGTCGCTTTTGGTTGATGCCGGAGAGATTACACTTAACATCAAGCCTAAGGCTCCGTTTATTTCAAAGGCTTATTATTTCATCGGCGACTTCAACGGATGGAATACTGATGTTAACGAACTCGTGAAATACAAGTTCTCTCACTCTGATGCTGACGTTTATGAGGATCCTGTATTTACTTATACAGTTACTACAACCGGATCTAACCAGTGCTGGAAGATTATTCCTCAGGAGAATATCGATGCCAACAACATTTGGGCTCAGGGCGTAGTCGGAACAGAGAAGGATGGTTCTACCGATACAGAGGGTGCACTCGTTACCGACAACCCACAGGCTGGTAAGTTTGCTGATCCTGGCACTTATGTTATTACCCTGAACATGCTCGACTATACCTACTCTATCGTTAAGGCAGACTCTTACTATATGGTTGGCGGCGTATACGGATGGAATGCCGAGGCAGCTTCTAAGCTTGCTTTCTATTGCGACGGTGGCTCTGTGGCATCTATCACCACACAGTGGACCGGCGATGCTAACCTGAAGATATGGAACCGCGACAATATCGGAAACTGGAATGCTGCATGGGGTAGCCTGACTGACGGCGAGACTAAAGCTGAAGGCGATCTTACTAACAACAATGCTCAAGCATTTGTTTGTCCGGAGAAGGGTGCTTACTACACTCTGACAATTGATATGGCTGCAAAGAAATACTCTTGGATGAAGCTTGAAGACCAGAATCCTAAGACTTTCAATACTGTCAGCATCATTGGCGCCTTCAACAACTGGAATGGTGATGTAGACATGGAGCAGACGGCAAAACACAACTGGTACTTGCGCCATACTTTCAGTGCTGGCACCGAATTGAAGTTCCGTTCTAACCACGATTGGAACTCCGACAACTGGGGCGGACAGCCGGCTTCTGTTGCCGGTATGATATATACTGCAAAGGCAAGTGGCGACAACATCAATATCCCTGCCGGCACGTATGATATCTATTTCAACGACATCACCGGCAAGTTCATGTTCGTGAAAGCTAACTAAGAAATAATGAATATTGAACTAAATCAGGAATTTGATTAATGCATATTTGATAAAGTATAACATTGGTTATTTGAATGAAGGCAGAGAGCTATTACAGCTTCTCTGCCTTTTTTTATTGAGAGAACAGAAACTGGCTGATATTTCGCAATATAGAGCACATAATGCTAAAAAAATGTGTTCTTGCTTTGCCGAGTACAAGAGTTTTCGTAATTTTGCAGTCGAATTATCTAATTATAAATGTATTACGTAAGAAAGAAAATGGAGATTGCGGGCTGCCACAGGCTCAATCTCCCGTATGAAAGCAAATGTACCAACCTGCACGGTCACAATTGGGTTGTCACCGTATATTGCAAGGCAAAAGAACTGAATGCCGAGGGGATGGTGATTGATTTCAAATACATAAAGAACAGGATACACGACTATCTCGACCACGGTAACTTCAACGAGTTGCTGCCGTTTAACCCTACGGCGGAGAATATCGCTCGCTGGATTTGCGAACAGATTCCACATTGCTATAAGGTTGAGGTTGAGGAAAGCTCTAACAACAGTGTGGTGTATGTGAAGGACGACGAGGATGTTGCCGACGGATTCTCCGAAAATCCATAACTAAGGTATAAAGAATGAGAATAAACGAGATTTTCTATTCCCTGCAAGGCGAGGGCCATTTTACAGGCACGCCAGCCATATTCATTCGCTTTTCCGGTTGCAACCTGAAGTGTTCGTTTTGCGACACCGACCATTCCCACTATACGGAGATGACGGAGGAGGAGATTGTAGGCGAGGCTTGCAAATATCCGGCTCGCCATGTTGTGATTACTGGTGGCGAACCGCTACTGCAAATCACGGCATCGCTTACCGACAAGCTTCACGGCGCTGGATTCTTTATCCAGATGGAGACAAATGGAACAAGGGTTCTCCCCGATGGTTGCAACGTGGACTGGATTACGTGTTCGCCTAAATACGAGGCTGTGAAGTTGGAACATATCGACGAGTTGAAGGTGGTGTATGAGGGAGATGATACTAAAGTAGACAGTTTCAACAATATTAAAGCTGATGTTTACAGTCTTCAGCCTTGTGATGTGAAAGACAAGGCGGAGAACGACAGAAATCTTAAAGGTACTATTGATTATTGCCTGCGGCACCCCAAGTGGCATCTGTCGCTGCAGACGCATAAGATTATTGAGGTGAGGTAAAGCCCCACCCCCGCGCCGCTCCTTGGAGCGGCTTCCCCCTCCCCATGAGGAGAGGGGAGTGATTACTAAAGTTTCGGAAATGTAGAGTCAAAGGTGTATTGGGGCTTTGGCGATGAATGAATAAAAGAATAAATTTAAAACTGAGTGAATATAATCTAAAAACAATTTAAGGTAAAATGAATGTATTAAAACAAAACATGAGACTCGTTCTCATGTCGCTGCTCCTAATTATATGCGGAGCGACATTTGCACAAACACAGGTGGTGTTTGAGGCTGGAGTGGATAAAGGACAAATATCTGGGAGACTTGCAATCTCCGGCGAAGACAAAGTAGAAAAAGATGGAGTAACTTTAAGTGGATCATATTCGAAACTTGGAAGAAATCCATACGAATTCAATTCTATGTTTGACCAGAACATGACAATCTCGTCATCCTCAAACAACATCTCAAAGATTGAAATTGAAGGAAGCAACTTGTCTAATATAAATAGAGGTGTTAACGTTGGAACATTTGATGCCTCTACTGGTGTTTGGACAGGAAACGGCAACAATATTGTGTTTAAATATCACATCTCTTCTTTTACAATAAAGAAAATCACCGTTACTCTTTCTGAATCCGTTGCCACCACCCTATCCTTCGGCGACGGCGCTCAGCAGAGCTACACCGTTTACAAGAGCAAGGAGGGAGTTTTCAATGGTTTGGTAGCTACTGTAACAGAAAATAAGACCAACTCTATTGTGGAAGGTGCAGCAGTGAAGTATTCAAGCAGCAATCCAGGAGCTGTGGCAGTAGACGAGAATCTCGGAACAGTGATGTATTATACTCCGGGCGAAGCAACCATCACCGCCTCTTATGCCGGTGTTGACGGCGTTTATGATGCAGCAAAGAGCATTTCATACAATGTTGTTTACAAGAAGATTCCTACAACTCTTTCTTTCAGCGATGATCTCAGCAATACCGTAGTTGTTTATAAGGGTGAGGAGAATGCATTCATAAACGGCTACAATATTTATGCTGATCTTAAAGAGACTCTCGAGAATACTTATCTACACACAGGTATAAAGTATTCAAGTTCCGACGAGAACATCGTTGCAGTAGACGAGAATACCGGTGAGCTGACTTTCAAGAAGGCAGGCGCTGAGGTTACCATTACTGCCTCTTATGCTGGAACCGACGTGTATGAGGCAACACCAGACGCTACTTATAAGATAAAATATTCTCTCGCCACTACAGCTCTCTCTTTCGGTGAGGACGCTCAAGAGAACTACACCGTTTTCCGTGGACAGGAAAAGAACTTCACTGCTCTGAAGGCTACCCTTACAGACGACAGAACAGACGAGGCGATTGAAGGAAACGTAAAGTATTCAAGCAACAACGCCGATGTGGTAAGCGTAGACGAGACAACAGGAGCATTGACCTTCGGCGAAGTAGGTACTGCAACTATCACAGCATCTTTCGATGGTGTTGAGGGCGCTTACGAACCGGCAGAGTCTATCTCTTATACCATCGACTACAAGAAGAACTCACTGGAATTGGCTTACTCAAAGTCTCTCGACGTAATTTATGCTGACAACAAGGATTCTTACGAGATACCTTCAATTACCATAACATCTACCCTCGATACAGATGACTTGGCAATAAACTACGAAACTTCAAACGCAGATGTTGCTACAGTAGACGAGAAAGGAAAGATTACTCTTGTTGGCAATGGCGAGGCAACAATCACGGCTTCTGTAAAAGACAACAATCTGTTTGACGATGCTACAGCAACTTATACAGTACGCGTGGCTGACCCAGACAACATATTCTATGAGTCGTTCGACAATGTAGAGGGCAAGGGCGGTAACGACGGCACTTGGGAAGCTGGCGACGGCGACACCTTCAACAGCGCACTTTGCGACAATGAGGGTTGGTATGAGAAGTCTACTACTGGCGGAACGCTCCAGACTGTACTCCCTGGCGACAAGTGTTTGAATATCTTCGGTCAGGCTGCACTTATCTCTGGTAATTTAAAAAATCTGAACAGTACTGCTCTCCTTACTTTCAAGGCTGGTGCTGCCGTGAAGAACAACCCCGCTACTCCTTCATTGAAGATTACAGTGGTAGACGGCAACAAGAACATCGTGGAGCAGTCTGTTGAACTTCCTGTTGGCGAGTTCAAGGAGTATTCTATCGTTATCCCTAACGGAACACCTAACACTCGTCTTGAATTCTTCGGCAATGAGGCTTGTTTCTGGATTGGTCCGGTAAACTACAACATCTTCATCGACGACGTAAAAGTAGTACGCCTCGTTCCTATCTCTGAGACAACCGACAACACTGCAATCCTTGCAGCCAACGACGGCAACGACGTGAACGTGATGCTCGACCGTAAACTCTCTAACGAGTATTGGAACACCGTTTGCTTCCCATTCAACATGGACGAGGAGCAGATTAATACGCTCTTTGGCGCTGCAACACAGATTTGCGAGTTCAACCGCGTAGAGAACAGCGAGATGGTATTCGTTGAGCCTAACACAAAGGCTATCGTTGCCGGTACTCCATATCTCTTCAAGCCGGAGAACAACATCGACAACTCTCTCTTCTTCCGCGCTACTGTAGACAACAGCAACAACGCAGTTGCTTATGCAGATGCAGAGGGTAAGGAGTATAAGTTCGTTGGCGTTACAAGTCCTACAGAACTTCTCGCTACCGACATCTTCATCGGCACAGACCAGAGTCTCTACTATCCGAACATGGAAACAGAGGGCGCAAACATCATCAACGGTATGCGTGCTTACATTCAGCTGCCAGAGGGAACAGATGCTAAGGCATTTGCTATCAATACAAATGGTGTTGCAACATCTATCAGCAACATCAACAATACCACCGATAGCAACAACACGGTATATACCATCAGCGGACAGAAGGTTGGCAAATACAACGGAAACCTGCCAAAGGGTATTTACGTGATGAACGGCAAGAAGTTCGTTGTAAAATAACAATATCATATAAAGACTAAAAAAATAAGGAAACATGAAAAAAGGCTATATATGTCCATCCGTATGTATTATAAAGATTCAAGGAGGCGATTTACTTGAGGGGCTCAAGGCGTCTGGACAAAAAGTCATAATACCAACCAACGGCAATATAAACAAGGGCAATGCCACTTCGGCAGCGTCGAAATATAATTATAGTCTGTGGGATTATGACGACGAAGACATAGAGGATTTTGAAGACAAGGAGGATGACAAGAGAAGGAAATAGCCCCACAATCTGAATATAAACGACACACATCTATAACGTCGCCGGTTGCTCACGAAAAGAGCACCGGCGACTTTTTTTTCTGCTAAGTCGTGTTATACTGCTATGCTCTTCAAAAAACGTTGATAGCATCAAACATGCCGCAATTGGGTAATATTTGTTGATATTATGGTGGAAATAATTCAAATTAGATTAAAAAAGACCTTTCAACGGCACAACCTTAAAAAGAAAACATTACCTTTGCATCATAATAATAAGAAAAACATTTATACAAAAACATTTAATATAACTATGGTAAGTAATAACATTCCACAGGTCAAGCTCGGCATCATAGCCGTTAGCCGTGACTGCTTCCCTATCGCACTGTCTACACAGCGTCGCGAGAACATCGTAAAAGAATATAAAGGCGAGATCTTCAACTGCCAGACTACAGTAGAAAACGAGCAGGACATGCTCAAGGCTGTGGCTGAGGTGAAAGGCGAGGGCTGCAATGCATTGGTGGTATTCCTCGGCAACTTCGGTCCGGAGACTCCTGAGACTCTCATCGCAAAGAACTTCGACGGACCAGTGATGTTCGTGGCTGCTGCCGAGGGCGACGGTGACATGATAAACGGTCGTGGCGATGCATACTGCGGTATGCTCAACTGCTCTTACAACCTTGGCATGCGCCACTTGAAGGGCTATATCCCGGAGTATCCTGTAGGAACAGCTGAGGATGTGGCTAAGATGATTGCCGACTTCGTGCCAGTGGCTCGCGTTATCCTCGGACTGAAGGGACTGAAGATTATCACATTCGGTCCGCGTCCACAAGACTTCTTCGCTTGCAACGCTCCTATCAAGGGACTCTATGAGCTGGGCGTTGAGATTGAGGAGAACTCTGAGCTCGACTTGCTCGTGGCTTACAAGCAGCACGAGAACGATCCGCGCATCGACGACGTTTGCAAGGATATGGCAAATGAAATGGGCGAAGGAAAGTATTATCCAGACTTGAGCCGCCGCATGGCACAGTTTGAGCTTACACTTCTCGACTGGGCAGAGCAGCACAAGGGCTCTCGCCAGTATGTGGCATTTGCCGACAAGTGCTGGCCTGCATTCCCGAGCCAGTTTGGTTTCGAGCCTTGCTATGTGAACAGCCGCTTGGCAAGCCGCGGCATCCCTGTAGCTTGCGAGGTGGATATCTACGGCGCTCTGTCTGAGTATATCGGAATGTGTGCTTCGGATGACACAGTTACGCTGCTCGACATCAACAACTCCGTTCCTAAGTATATCTACGACGAGGACATCGTGAAGAAATACGACTATAAGCTTACTGACACCTTCATGGGCTTCCACTGCGGAAACACTCCTCAGTGCAAGATGTGTGCCAACCGCGCCATCAAGTTCCAGCTCATTCAGAACCGCTTGCTGGAGAACGGTGGAAAGCCAGACTTCACCCGTGGTACACTGGAGGGCGACATCGCTGCAAGTCCTATCACATTCTATCGCTTGCAGTGCGACTCTGAGGGCAACCTGCGCTCTTACATTGCAGAGGGCGAAGTGCTCGACGTTCCTACACGTTCGTTTGGCGGTATCGGTATCTTCGGCATCCGCGAGATGGGTCGTTTCTATCGCCACGTGCTTATCCAGAAGGGATATCCACACCATGGTGCCGTTGCCTTCTCTCACGTGGGCAAGACTTTGTTCGAGGTGTTCAAGTATCTCGGCATAAAGGACATCGCATACAACCAGCCTAAGAGTCTGCCTTATCCAACGGAGAATCCTTGGGCATAAGGCAATAAAACAATAACAAATACCAAAGCGGGACTGGTCTTTTCCCTAAAGACTTGTCTCGCTTTTCTTTTTATCTTTTGAACAATAAAAATATTACAATAGCCTTCAAATAAATTTGTTCAACACTGATGAACCATTATTCACCACTGATGAATCATTGTTTATCACTGATAAACAAATATTCACCAGTGATAAACAAATTTTGTTCTATACCACATCATGTCTTAATAATATGCAGAAAAACATTTTTTCTTGAAAATTATTTTATTCCAATTTAAGAACACAAAGCATTTCTTGCAAATTTCATTATTCAAACCATTAGCCAAATCCGCATTATGAATAACAGTTTCCAGCAATTGTGCAAACGTTTGCAAAATTACATATAAAATAGGTAGAGATTAAAGGAACAAGTTTTAAAAGTTTAGTATAACTTTGTAGCCAGAAATCACTACCAAACTTATGAATGAAAGTCAGACAACGACAATGAAGGACATAGCCGACCATTTTGGAGTGTCGGTATCTACCGTTTCCCGGGCGCTCAGCGGAAGCAAGCGCGTGAGAAAGGACAAGCGCGAGGCTATCAAGGAATTTGCGGCCGAGCATAATTTCTATCCTAATGATATAGCCAAGTCGCTGAGATTCTCGAAACGCCAACCGGTAAAGATTATCGGCGTAATCGTGCCGGAACTTACTCATTACTACTTCTCGTCTGTGCTCACCGGCATAGAGGAGAGGGCAAGCGAACGTGGCTATCGCATCATTATCACGATGAGTAAGGAGAGCTACGACCGCGAAGTGCAGCTTTGCCAGATGTTTGAGGCTCATCAAGTTTGCGGTGTCATCGTGTCGCAAGCCAAGGAGACTACAAAATACGACCATTTCAAGTCGCTGATGCAGAAAGGTATCACGCTGGTATTTTTCGACAGGATATGCACTGGAGTGAGCGCCAGTCTTGTTGTTGTCGACGACTATATGGGGGCTTTCAATGCCGTGACGCATCTCATAAATACCGGTTGCAAGCGTATTGCCTTCTATGGTATGACGGGAAATGCCGTTATCGGCAAAAACAGATACAACGGCTACCGCGACGCTATACTGAAGGCGGGCTTAACGCCCAACGAGAATCTTATCTTCGAATGTGACAACAGGACTGATGCCGAAAGGATAACGCCAGCCATTCTGGAACAAGAGAATCGTCCGGATGCCTTTTTCTGCGTAAACGACGACACGGCAATCGGAGTGATGTACACGGCGAAGCGTATGGGGTTTAATATTCCCAACGACATCTCCGTTTGCGGATTTACCAACGGCAACCGTGCTGTAGCTTGCGACCCGCAACTTACTACCGTGGAACAGCGCGGCGTGGAAGTGGGCAGAGAAGCCGCAGATATTCTTATCGACAAAGTTGAAGGTATCATCCCTATTGACAAAATCGAAAAAAGAATCGTCAGAACAAGGCTCGTTGTTAGAGGAAGCAGTAAGTGAGTTAGGAATTAGGAATTAGGA
>DCBP01000106.1:0-13704 GCA_002314055.1 Prevotella sp. UBA1104 | reverse complement strand
AAGAGGAATTAGGAATTATTACCCCTATATGTCATATTTATCTTATATGTCCTATAAGCCATAGAACTCCCATCACTCCCAGTTCTCCCAGTCAAAAGAAAAAACAATAAAAAATAACATAATCAAATGAAACAGAAACAAGACCTAAGTTTTTGGAAGCTTTGGAACTTGAGCTTCGGATTTTTTGGCGTGCAGATTGCATATGCTCTGCAGAGCGCCAACATATCGAGAATCTTCGCCACTCTTGGCGCTGACCCTCATTCTCTGAGTTATTTCTGGATTCTGCCCCCACTGATGGGTATCATCGTGCAACCTATAGTGGGAACGTTGAGCGACCGTACTTGGTGCCGCTTCGGCAGACGTATTCCTTATCTTTTTATAGGCTCGGCTGTTGCCGTTGCAGTGATGTGTCTGCTGCCTAATGCCGGCTCGTTCGGTATGGCGGTGAGCACGGCAATGGTGTTCGGACTTATCTCGCTAATGTTTCTCGACACGAGCATCAATATGGCGATGCAGCCTTTCAAGATGCTCGTGGGGGATATGGTGAACGAAAAACAGAAATCGCTCGCCTACTCTATCCAGAGTTTCCTGTGTAATGCAGGCTCGCTTATCGGCTATGTGTTCCCGTTCTTCTTCACGGCACTCGGCATTGCCAACGAGGCACCGAAGGGAGTTATCCCGGATTCCGTGATTTATTCTTTCTATATCGGTGCTGCTATTCTTATTCTTTGCGTGCTCTATACTTCGTTCACCGTGAAGGAGTGGAACCCGAAAGAATATGCTGAATACAACGAACTGAAACCGGAAACTCAGGAGCAGAAAGCCAACTGGATTGACTTGCTGAAGAATGCTCCGTCGATGTTCTGGAAGGTAGGACTCGTGCAGTTTTTCTGCTGGGCAGCATTCCTGTATATGTGGACTTATACCAACGGTACTATTGCCGAAACGGTTTGGCACACTACTGATGTTTCTTCGGCAGCCTATCAGGAAGCTGGAAACTGGGTTGGTGTTCTGTTCTTCTGCCAGGCTCTCGGAAGCGTGGTTTGGGCTATGGTCTTGCCTAAGATAAAGAACGGAAAATTTGCCTATGCCATCAGCCTCATCATCGGAGCCGTTGGCTTTGCCATGCTCCCGTTTATCGACGACAAGAACTTACTTATCCTCCCGTTCGTACTCATCGGCTGCGCATGGGCTGCCATGCTCGCCATGCCGTTTGCCTTTGTTACTAATGCTCTTGAGGGTTACGGACACAAGGGGGCTTATCTCGGACTTTTCAACGGCACTATCTGCTTGCCGCAGATTGTGGCTGCCGCCATCGGCGGACACATCCTCTCGCTCATCGGCTCCCACCAATACAGCATGATGATTGTGGCTGCCATTTGTTTGGTGGCTGGAGCAATAAGCGTTGGAGCGATAAGAATTAGGAATTAGGAAAGAGGAATTAGGAATTAGGGCTATTACTCTCTGAACTCCCAGTTCTCCCATAAATATAATCAAAAAAAACAATACAACAATGAAGATTCATTTTAATCTGAAATACAACACTGCCTTCGGCGAGGATTTGCGACTTAACATCATAGATAATGTTGCAGCCGAGGCTAAATCATACGGAATGAATACTGTCGACGGCAAGACTTGGTCGTGCGACATTGAACTTAATTCTATACCTGCACGTATTGAATATTTCTATAGCCTCAACAACAGCGGAAAGGAGATTAGACACGAATGGCAGACTGTCTCTCACCGACTTGAACTTAATGCCAAGAAGGCTAAGGAATATACGGTGTATAACCGCTGGACCGACATTCCTTGTGATTCTTATCTGTATAGTTCGGCTTTTACCGACTGCGTGAACCGACGCCACCGCGAGGCTGCTCCGGCAACTGATTTTTCAAAGACTCTACGTCTCATCGTGCGTGCTCCACAGTTGCGCAAAGGGGAGCGGTTGCTCGTTGTGGGCGACTGCGGATGCCTCGGCAACTGGCACGCGGAACGTGCCGTGAAGATGTATGAGCACAACTTCAACGAATGGATGGCGGATATCAATGCTGATGCTTTTGACAATGACACAACGGAACTGAAATTCATTGCCACCGACGATAAGGGCAACGTGTTATGGGAAACGGGATACAACAGAAGCATCACTGTGCCGGAGATGAACAATGGTGAAGTTTGCGTGTATGAACTCGACCAGGCTTTCTTTGAAATCTGCGACACTAAACTTGCTGGAACTTTGATTCCGGTATTCTCGCTGCGGTCTAACGGCAGCTTTGGTGTGGGCGACTTCGGCGACTTGAAGTTGATGATCGACTGGGTTGCGGAAACGAACCAGAAGGTATTACAGGTTTTGCCGATAAACGACACTACGTCTACTCACTCCTGGACTGACTCTTACCCCTACTCTGCTATCAGCATTTTTGCCCTTCATCCACAATATGCCGACTTCCGCCAACTTCCTGCCATCAAAGACAAGAAGAAGGCTGAAGAGTTTGAAACTCTACGCAAAGAGCTTAATGCTCTGAAACAGATTGACTACGAAAGGGTGAACAATGCAAAGACGGAATATTTGCGCATCATTTTTGAACAGGAAGGCAAAGAGGTATTGAAGTCGCTCGACTTTAAACAGTTCCTGAAGGAGAATGAACACTGGCTCGTGCCGTATGCTCAATACTGCTACTTCCGCGACAAATACGGATGCGTGGACTTCGCTAAATGGGATGGACACAAGCAATGGAACGAGGCTGACCGCGGAGCTTTGCTGAACTCTCGCTCTAAGGAGTTCTGCAACGTGGCTTTTTATTATTATGCACAGTTTATATTGAACAACCAGATGCGCTCCGCTCATGAATATGCCATGGCTCGTGGCGTAATCCTGAAGGGCGACATTCCTATCGGCGTGAACCGCAACAGCTGTGATGTATGGCATGAGCCGCAGTATTTCAACCTTAACTCTCAGGCTGGTGCTCCACCTGATGCTTTCTCTATCAACGGTCAGAACTGGGGATTCCCTACTTACAACTGGCAGAAGATGATCGACGACGGCTGTGTGTGGTGGATTCGCAGATTCCAGAATATGTCGAAGTTCTTTGATGCCTACCGCATCGACCATGTGCTCGGTTTCTTCCGCATCTGGGCTATTCCTACTACGTGTGTTCACGGATTACTCGGACAGTTCTCTCCATCGCTTGCCATGACTCGCGAGGAGATTGAGGGATACGGACTGCATTTTCAGGAACAGCTGTTCACTACTCCGTTCATCGCCCGTTGGGTGGTCGACCGCGTGTTTGGCATTCATGCTGAAGAGGTTATAGACAAATATCTGAAACACGAGCATGACGATATCTTCTCTCTTAAACCGGAATTTGACACGGAACGCAAGATTGAGGCTGCCTTTAAGGGAAAAGATTCAGCCGATGATATCTGGATTCGCGACGGACTGTATGCGCTCGCCGCCGACGTACTCTTCGTGCGCGACATTAACGACCGTAACAAGTTCCACCCGAGGATTACTGCTCAGTTGAACTTTATGTATGAGGCTCTTGTAGACAGCGACAAGGAGAAATTCAACCGTCTGTATAATGATTATTACTATCGTCGCAACAACAATTTCTGGTATAATGAAGCAATGAAAAAGTTGCCGGTTCTTGTTCAGGCTACTCGCATGCTTGTCTGTGCCGAAGACCTTGGTATGGTGCCAGACTGCGTGGCTTGGGTGATGAATGAGTTGCGAATACTGAGTCTTGAACTGCAACAGATGCCTAAGGACCCGAGCGTGAAGTTCGGGGAGTTGTGGAAGAATCCTTATCGCAGCGTCTGCACGCTGTCTACCCACGACATGCCTACCTTGCGCCAGTGGTGGGACGAGGATTACGAACGTACTCAAGAATATTATTCTTCTCAGCTTTACCGCGGTGGCGGTGCGCCTCATCCTCTGCCGGGATGGCTTGCCAAGGAGATTATATCCAATCAGCTCACTTGTCCTTCGATGCTCTGCATCCTATCGCTGCAAGACTGGTTTGCTATCGACGAGAAGCTGCGTCTGCCTGACGCTAATGCCGAGCGTATCAACATTCCGGCTAATCCGCATCACTATTGGCGCTACCGCATGCATGTCAATATCGAGAACTTGCTTGCCAATAAGGATTATAACGACCAGATTAAGGAATTGGTTGGGTTGAGATAAGCCCCATCCAACTCCCCCAATGAAAGCCCCATCCAACTCCCACAAGGGGGAGAATAAGGAAAAAAAGTTTCTCCAATAGAAAAGAAAAATTTTAAATATTAAAATAAATATGAAGAATATTATAACGAAATTATTTGGTCCACTTCTTCCCCACTTGGGGGAATTAGAGGGGGGCTCTAGGATCAGAAGAGGTCTCTCTCTCTTAGCCCTTCTCCCATTCCTTGCCTCAGCACAGACCGTTACATCGCCGAACGGAAATGTTACGGTAAAGTTCTCGCTTTCCGACAGCGGACAGCCTACTTATGAAATGAGTTACAAGGGAAAAACAGTGTGCAAGCCTTCTCATCTCGGACTGGAACTTGCCAAAGATAAGCATGCATCGAAGTTCATGCAGGAAACTGACCTTATGGACGGATTTAAGGAAACAGACCACAAGACTACGAGTTTTGACGAGACATGGCGACCGGTATGGGGCGAGACGGCAACTATTCGCAACAATTACAACGAGATGGAGGTGGACCTTAACCAACCTTCGTCTAACAGGAACATTATTATCCGTTTCCGTGTATATGACTACGGAATGGGACTGCGTTATGAATTTCCTCAACAGAACGACCTTAACTATTTCGTGATTAAAGAGGAACATACACAGTTTGCCATGAACGGCAACCATACGGCTTATTGGATTCCTGGCGACTACGACACTCAGGAGTATGAATATCAAATTACTCCTCTCACTGGCATAAAAGATATCATTCGCCGCGACCGCGAGAAATACAAGAGCAACTCGTCTACTACTGTCTTCTCAGACACCGGTGTGCAGACTTCTTTGCAGATGAAGACAAAGGACGGACTGTATATCAATATTCACGAGGCTGCTTGTATCGACTACCCAACGATGCACCTTAACCTAAATGAGAAGACGCTGACCTTCGAGTCGTGGTTAACACCGGATGCCGTAGGAAGAAAAGGATTCATTCAGACTCCTTTCAATACACCATGGCGCACGGTGCTCGTGAGCGATGATGCCTGCGACATGCTATCGTGCAAACTGACTCTCAACCTTAACGAGCCTTGCAAGATTAAAGACACGTCATGGATTCATCCTACTAAATACTGCGGCGTGTGGTGGAACATGATTGTTGGAACCAAGACTTGGAGCTATACTAATGATTATCCTTCGGTTAGACTCGGCGTTACAGACTACTCTAAGTGTAAACCTAACGGCACTCACGGAGCTACGACATCGGAAGTGAAACGATATATCGACTTTGCGGCTAAAAACGGTTTGCAGGAGGTCCTCGTCGAAGGATGGAACGTCGGCTGGGAGGATTGGTTCGGACACCAGAAGCTGGACGTGTTCGACTTTGTTACTCCTTATCCTGATTTCGACATCAAATATCTTAACGACTATGCTCACTCTAAGGGCGTGAAACTAATGATGCACCACGAAACTTCGGCTTCGGCTATAAACTATGAGCGCCATTTGGAGGATGCCTTCAATCTGATGAACAAATACGGATATGATGCGGTAAAGACTGGCTATGTGGGGGATATCATTCCACGTGGCGAATATCATTACAGTCAGCTGATGAACAACCACTACCAGCGTGTTGTAGAGGAAGCGGCTAAGCATCATATTATGGTTAATGCTCACGAAGCCACCCGTCCTACGGGTATTTGCCGCACATGGCCTAACCTCGTTGGCAACGAGAGTGCACGCGGAACGGAATATGAAGCTTTCGGTGGCAGTGTGCCTTACCACACGGTGATGCTTCCGTTCACTCGTCTGCAGGGCGGACCTATGGACTATACCCCGGGTATCTTCGAAACTAAGCTCTCGGAATGGAGCGACAACAAGAGTTTTGTTCACTCTACTCTCTGCGGACAGCTGTCGTTGTATCTCGTAATGTACAGTCCGCTGCAGATGGCTGCCGACCTGCCTGAACATTATGAAAAATATGATGATGCCTTCCAATTTATACGCGATGTGGCGTGCGACTGGGACGACTCCAAATACATCGAGGCTGAACCGGCAAAATATATTACTGTGGCTCGTAAGGCTAAGGGCACCGACAACTGGTTCGTTGGCGGTAAGACCGGCGAAGAGGCACATACTGCTGTTGTGAAGTTCGACTTCCTTGACAAAGGCAGAAAATATGACTGCGCCATATATCAGGATGCTGCTGACGCTGACTACGAAAAGAATCCTAAAGCCTACAAGATATCTCACCGCACTGTTAAGAAGGGTGATATCCTGAAGATTAAGGAGGCTCGTGGCGGAGGATTTGCCATCTCTCTTATAGCTAAATAAATTATCTGAAGAACTGAGAGTACTCCAAGAAAATCGGAGTACTCTCAATTCTCCCAGTCCTCCCAATTCTCCAAGAACTCCAAGAACTCCCAGTTCTCCCAATAAAAAAGAATCACAATGAAACTACCAACCATATTTTTTTCAACATTGTTTGCCACAATAATTCCACAAACAATCCAAGCCCAAGCTTTATTTAGAGAGATGTCGTTCTCTAACAACAAGACTGTATTCCAGCTTGTCGCCCCTAATAATGCCACTTTACGAATATATAACGACGGCATCTCGGGAAAAGCCGTTAAGACAGTAAAGATGAAAAAAGTAGACAATGACTTATGGCAAGCTGAGTTAAAAGGAAATCTTAAAGGTAAATTCTATACGTTTGACTCAGGCAATGGAGAATGTCCCGGTCTTTTTGCCAAAGCCGTAGGAGTGAACGGAAACCGTGCCGCCATCGTTGATATGACGGAAACGAATCCTGAGGGATGGGAAACGGACAAAAGACCTGAGATTAAATCGCCTTGCGACCTTATTATATATGAGTTACACCACAGAGACTTTTCTATAGACCCTTCGTCGGGAATTGAGCACAAGGGAAAATTCCTCGCCCTCACCGAACCAAAGGCTATCGAATATCTAAAGCGCCTTGGCGTAAATGCCGTTCATATCCTGCCATCATTCGACTATGCATCGGTTGATGAAACTCAGCTTAACGAACCTCAATATAACTGGGGATATGACCCAAAGAACTACAATGTTCCGGAGGGCAGCTACTCTACAGACCCCTATAATCCACAGACTCGCATCAAGGAGTTTAAGATGATGGTGCAAGCCTTGCACAAGGCTGGCATCAGAGTTATCCTCGATGTGGTTTACAACCATACTTTTGATATTGAGAACAGTAACTTCCAACGTATCTATCCGGATTATTTCTATCGAAAGACTTCCGACGGGAAATATTCCAACGGCTCTGGTTGCGGCAACGAAACGGCATCCGAAAAGCCTCTGATGAGGGAATACATGACTGAAAGCGTGAAATACTGGATCAACGAATATCATATCGACGGATTCCGCTTCGACCTTATGGGCGTTCACGACATCGAGACGATGAACTATATACGGCATGAAGTTAACAAGATTGATCCTTCTATATATATTTATGGTGAGGGATGGAGCGCCGGCAACTGTGCTTATCCTACAGACAAGCTTGCAATGAAAGCCAATACCAAACAGCTTGACGGCATCGGAGCTTTCTGCGATGACATGCGCGATGCTATGCGCGGACCGTTTAGCGACGACCATAAGGGCGGATTCCTTGCCGGCGAACCGGATATGGAGGAAAGCATTAAGTTTGGAATAGCTGGAGCTATCAGTCATCCGCAAATTGATATGAAGAAGGTTAATTACAGCAATGCGGCTTGGACTAACTCTCCTGCACAGATGATAAGCTACGTGAGTTGCCACGACGACATGTGTCTGACCGACCGTTTGCGTGCCTCTATCCCCGGCATTAAAAAAGACGAACTTATCCGTCTTGACTTGCTTGCACAAACTGCAGTGCTCACATCCCAGGGTGTGCCGTTCATTCTCTGTGGCGAAGAGATGCTACGCGACAAGAAAGGGGTGCACAACAGCTACAACTCTCCTGACAGCATAAATCATCTCGACTGGAACAATTTGAAGAAATATCCTGAGGTATTCAATTACTACAGTGGTATGATTGCCCTAAGGAAGGCTCATCCGGCCTTTCGCATGGGTAATGCCGATGAAGTGAGAAAGCATCTTGAATTTCTGGATGTTCCCAAAGGTGTCGTGGTTTTCCGCTTGAAGGATTATGCCGGTGGCGACTCATGGAAGGACATTATAGTTATTCTTAATGCCAACAAAGAAACCATAGAAATTACAATCCCTGAAGGGAATTATACTGTCGTTACAAGAAACGGGAAAGTTGACTGCAACGGACTTGGCTCTCTCACAGGCAACATTGCTATAGTTGAGCCTCAAAGTGCAATAATTATGCACCAATAAGCCTAAGTCCAAAGACAGCCCAGTTCTCCCAATACTCCCAGAACTCCCAGTTCTCCCAAAACAACATAAAATTATCAACAATGAGAAAAGCAATAACCGCCCTTCTACTGGGCACTACATTAACAATGAGCGCAATAAACAAGATTGACCGCATAGAACCGACAAACTGGTTCGTCGGCATGAAGAATCCTCAGGTTCAGCTTATGGTATACGGAAAGGATATCCGTTCGGCAAATGTTTCTACCGATTACCCGGGCATAAAAATCGACAGCCTGGTAAGACTTGACTCGCCTAACTATCTTCTCGTATACATGAACGTGAAAGATGCAAAGGCGGGTACTATAAATCTGAAATTTGACAGCAAAAGCGGAAAGCAGACAGTAAAATATGTTCTTAAAGAGAGAATGATGAAAGGTGAAGAACACAAAGGCTTCTCTAATGCCGACGTGCTCTATATGCTCATGCCCGACCGCTTTGCAAGCAGCAGCTTCGACAAGAGTAACATAAAGGGTATGCTCCCCTACTCCATCAACCGCAAAGAACCGAGTCTGCGACACGGCGGCGACATCAACGGCATACGCCAGCATCTTGACTATTTCAATCAACTGGGTGTAACGGCTCTGTGGTTCACTCCTGTTCTGGAGAACAATTCGCCCGACAATGGCAACCAAAGCACTTATCACGGATATGCCACAACAAATTACTATCGCGTGGACCCGCGTTTCGGCTCTAATGATGACTACTGCAGTCTTATCAACGAGGCTCACCGAAAGGGACTGAAGGTGGTAATGGATATGATTTTCAACCACTGCGGCTTCGACCATCCGTGGGTTAAGGATATGCCTTCAAAAGACTGGTTTAATTATCCGGAATGGCTCTACCCCGAGAATCAAGCAAGGAACAAAAAGACTAAGACTATCGACGGGGCTGCTGAGGTGAACGACAAATACCTGCAGACGAGCTATAAACTGACTCCTGTGCTCGATCCTTATGCAAGTAAGGTGGATTTAAAGGAAACCGTAGACGGATGGTTCGTGCCGACGATGCCTGACCTTAACCAGCGGAACCAGCACCTTATGACTTATCTCATACAAAACAGCGAATGGTGGATTGAAACTGCCGGAATTGACGGAATACGAATGGATACTTATCCTTATGCCGACAGGAAGGGAATGGCACGATGGATGGAAGTGCTTGACGAGGAATACCCTAACTTCAATACCGTTGGCGAAACATGGGTTACGGAGCCGGCATATACTGCCGCATGGCAGAAGGACTCTAAACTCTCTGACCAAAATTCTTACTTAAAGACTGTTATGGATTTTGCATTCTTCGACCGTCTGAACCAGGCTAAGAATGAAGAGACTGACGCATGGTGGAATGGCTTCAACCGTATCTATAACTCTCTCTGCTATGATTATCTTTACAAAGATCCAAGTCATGTCATGGCTTTCATAGAGAATCATGATACCGACCGCTTCCTTGGCAACGGCACCGATACGCTGGCGCTCAAACAGGCTCTTGCACTGTTGCTCACCATAAACCGCATTCCGCAACTTTATTATGGAACGGAAATTCTTATGAACGGCACGAAACAAGTAACCGACGGTAATGTGCGTCGCGATTTTCCAGGCGGTTTCCCCGGCGACAGCCATAATGCCTTTACTAAAGAGGGCAGGACAAAAGAAGAAAACCAAATGTTCAACTGGCTCAGCCGACTGCTTCACTGGCGACAGGGAAACGACGTTATCATAAAGGGTAAACAAACGCAGTTTATCCCTCAAGACGGGGTATATGTAGTAGCACGCACCTTGGAAAACAATGCCGTACTTACCGTTCTCAACGGTACAAATCATCAGAAGAAGATGCATGTGGCACGCTATGCCGAGATAATAAACGGTGCCGGTGAAGCAATCAACATCCTAACCGGCAGAAAGATTGACTTGACAAAGGATGTTACATTGCCTGCAAGGGGAACTATGATTTTGGAAATAAAACTTTAATAATACAATGAACAAGAAATTATCATCACTTTTAGCAGCTCTCGCCGTTCCTACAGCTATCATGGCTCAAGGATGGCCAGCCAACTATCAAGGCGTTATGCTCCAGGGATTCTATTGGAACAGCTATGATGCCTCAAACTGGAAGAACCTTGAAAGTCAAGCAGACGAACTATCGCAGTATTTCAAACTGATATGGATTCCGCAGAGCGGAAACTGCGGTGGGGAATCCATGGGATATGACGACCTATACTGGTTTAACAACTATAAGAGTGCCTTCGGTTCTGAAGAAGAACTGCGCTCTATGATAAAGACTTTTAAGGATAAAGGTCTCGGCACTATTGCCGATGTCGTCATTAACCACCGCAAGACATTGACAAACTGGGTGGACTTCCCGAAGGAGACATATAAGGGAGTAACCTATCAATTGCAGTCTACCGATATATGCAAGGACGACTGCAACGGACAAACTGCTGCATGGGCAAAGAGCAACGGTTATGAACTGAGCCCAAACTATGACACCGGAGAGGGAGCAAGCTTTGCACGCGACCTTGACCACAACAGTCAAAACGTACAGCAAAACGTTAAGGCTTATCTTGACTTTCTGCTCAACGACCTTGGATATACTGGAGTGCGCTACGACATGGTGAAGGGATATGCGTCGAAATTTACTGGTATTTACAACAATGCTGCGAAACCGGAATTCTCTGTTGGAGAATACTTCGACTACGACAAGCAGAAGGTGGCAACATGGATTGACGGAACTAAGGTTGACGGCAACATACAGAGTGCCGCATTCGATTTTCCTATCCGCAACGCCGTTAAACAAGCAACTGCCTACAGCAACTGGACAAAATTGTCACAGGCTTCTCTTGCCACAGATCCGCAATACTCACGCTATGCCGTAACTTTCGTGGAGAACCACGATACACAATGGCGTTCAGCAACTGAACAACAGGATCCGATAAAATCGGATACTCTCGCAGCCAATGCATACATTCTTGCCATGCCCGGCACACCATGCGTATTTATGAAGCATTGGATTGACTGGAAGCCAGAGATTAAGAATATGATTCTGCTGCGCAACCTTGTTGGCATAAGCAACACAAGCTCTTTTAAATGCAACGAAAGTGGCGTAACATACTACAGCTTTACTTCTACCGGCACAAACGGCAATCTCTATGCCGTTGTAGGAACTAAAGCAAACACCGTTACTCCAGACAAGAGTGTATGGGCGCTTGCCGCAGAGGGTAAGAACTATCGCTATTTTATTGAAAGAAGCAAAGAAACAGCATGGACTTCATTGCCTTCCGGCACCTATTACGGCAATACCACGGCCACATTGCGTGCCATATCACAAAGCGACAACGCAAAACTCGTTTATACTATAGATGGTTCCATACCGACTGTAAACAGTACGGCTGTAGACAACGGAACCAAGGTGTCGCTTCCAGAAGGTGACTATACAATGAAAATCGGACTGCTTGTCGACGGCAGCGTTACGGGTATCGTGGAACGCACATACAGCATAAAATCATTCAAGCCATATAACATATCTGTAAACGTCAATGCCGAGAATGTAGGATGGACGAGCATGAACGTATGGTCGTGGGGCGGCGACGGAACTCACAATCCGACAGCGGCAAAATGGCCAGGAGACAATATTACGACTACCACGAATACCGGAGGAAAACAATGGTACACCCTGGGCTATACAATGAATTCAGCTGACGATTATGTGAATTTTGTATTCAACACAGACAATGGTGCACAACAAACTGTAAACGTCCAAAACATCAACAAGACATCATATATTGAAATCCTTAATGACAAGGATGCAGCCGGACATTACAAAATAAAAGATGTTACCGAACAATATGCAAGCGGTATAAGCTCTACCGTTTACGATAGGAACGACAAGATGTCTAACACAATAGTTATCGGCATCGACGGAAAAACAGTCAGACGGTTTAACAAGCATGTGCCTACAAGCGAAGCAATAACAGGACTTCCTTCTGGCATATATATTGTAAACGGCAGTAAAGTAGTGAGATAAAAAAATACCGGCGGTTGAGCAATCCAAACCGCCGGTATTTTTTATTTATCCGCATAGTTATCTATAATACTTCTCACTTTCTCCTCAGTAGCACAAAATGGTCCACTGTGCTCAAGTTTCAACGTACACATGGCGGCTGCAAAACATCCAGCCTCATAATATCCCAGTCCTTGAGCTCTACACCAGAGATAACCGGCAGAATATGTATCGCCACATCCCGTGGCATCAACAACCTCTGCTGGCTCATAAGCCGGAATATCATAATAAACGCCATCTGCGTATATTATAGACCCATGGCTACCTAATGTCACACATACTTCTTTCACTCCCCACTCGGCAAGCTGGCGTGCAGCCTTGTGCGGATCAGAAAAACCAGTAAGTGAAACAATCTCATGCTCATTCACTTTCAGAATATCAGTCATGGCGAGTATACGCAATTTATCTTTCCAGTCCGTAGGCAACACGCTCTCACCTTCAAGCCGGCGCAAATATCCCTGTGCATCAATGGAAACGAGTCCTTTACGGGAAAGATACTCCACTACATCAACAGGGAAATCATCATCAAGTAGCGACCCTAAATGAAACACCTTAGCCTCAAGTGGCGCAACCTCATCAACTGTAAACGGTTCTGCACGCTCAAGCACCCTCTGCGTTCTATTGTCCGACACCTGACCATATTTATTCTCAAAGAAAACCGTATGAAGGCTCTTGTATGAAATCACATTCACATTCTTTGAACGCAAATCTTCAACTGCCTTAACATCTTCATCCGATAGTTTCGTTACGAGTTCGAACGAAACTTTCTTAGGCAAGCAACTTAAAGCATGTGCAAAATAAAACGACGTACCACCGTTCATATACGTAGTACTCAATGGCGTAATTATCTTGTCTTTTGTTATATGTCCTATGCAACAAATATCTTTCATTTCTTATTCAGTCAATTTTGCAAAGATAATAATTTTATACAACAAACTAACCTTATATTTCTCAAATAGGACAAATAAGACACATATTGCACCATTTTACTGATATAAACAGATCGAAAAAGCCATATTCTCTGGGAATTTTAATATAATAGACACACCGAAAAAATAAAAAAGTTTTTTTTATAGGGTGTCCAGTTAGA
>DCBP01000128.1 GCA_002314055.1 Prevotella sp. UBA1104 | reverse complement strand
GTTCTTATAGAATTCATGGTTCCAGCTCTCCCTGAATTCATGGTTCTTTAAGTTCTCTCAGAACTCCCATTAGTCTTATTAGTCCCATAAGTCCTATAATAATATGTACAACATAGAAAAAGTCCGTCAGGACTTCCCGATTCTCAGCCGTGAGGTTTACGGCAAACCGCTTGTCTACCTCGACAATGCTGCCACAACGCAGAAACCGCTCTGCGTGCTCGACGCCATGCGCCAGGAATATCTCAACGTAAACGCCAACGTACACCGCGGCGTGCACTATCTGTCGCAGCAGGCAACCGACCTACATGAGGCTGCACGCGAAACCGTGCGTTCGTTTATCAATGCCAAATCTACTAATGAGGTGATATTCACTCGTGGTACGACAGAGGCGTTGAACCTTGTTGTATCTTCGTTCTCTGATGAGTTTATGAAAGAGGGCGACGAGGTTATCGTCTCTACCATGGAGCATCACTCCAATATCGTACCTTGGCAGTTGCAGGCAGCAAAGAAAGGTATTTGCATCCGTGTAATTCCTATGAGCGACAAGGGCGAAATACTTTTGGACGAATACGAGAAGCTGTTTACCGACAGGACAAAAATCGTCAGTGTAGCACACGTCAGCAATGTGCTCGGTACCATCAACCCAGTGAAGGAGATGATACGTATTGCCCATGAGCACGGCGTACCGTTTATGCTCGATGGTGCACAGAGCACTCCGCATTTTAAGGTAGATGTGCAGGATCTGGATTGTGATTTCCTCGCCTTCAGTGGTCATAAGATGTATGGGCCTACTGGTGTTGGCGTACTCTACGGCAAGGAAGACTGGCTCGACCGCCTGCCGCCATATCAGGGTGGAGGCGAAATGATAGAGAGTGTGAGCTTCGAGAAAACGGTGTTCGAGAAACTGCCGTTCAAGTTTGAGGCCGGCACCCCAGATTATGTTGCTACCCATGGTCTTGCCACAGCCATAAACTATATGCAGCAGCTTGGTATGGACAATATCCATGCCCACGAAAAAGAGCTTACGGATTATGCCATGCGTCGCATGAAAGAAATTGACGGCATGCGCATCTTTGGTGAGGCAAAGGAGAAGGACGCTGTGGTGTCGTTTCTCGTGGGCAACATCCATCATCTCGACATGGGGACACTGCTCGACCGCCTCGGCATCGCCGTGCGCACTGGTCATCACTGTGCCCAACCACTCATGATACGTCTTGGCATTCAGGGCACAGTGCGTGCATCGTTCGCCCTTTACAACACTAAGGAAGAAATTGATACTCTTGTTGAGGGCATCAAGCGAGTGAGTCAGATGTTCTGATTCAAGCTTCACTGAGTTCTCGGACAACTTCGAGTCGTCAGAGAACTCCAATAAAAAATATACAATATCCAAACAAAATAAAAACATTATGGCAAAGAAAGCTTTATTGATGATACTCGACGGATGGGGTATCGGAAAACATGGCAAAGGGGATGTTATTTACAACACTCCAACTCCGTATCTTGACTATCTTACAGCAGTTAGCGCTCACTCGCAGCTTATGGCTTGCGGTGAAGACGTCGGTCTGCCAGAGGGACAGATGGGTAACTCTGAGGTAGGCCACCTCAACATTGGTGCCGGACGCATCGTTTACCAGGATTTGGTAAAGATCAACCGTGCTTGTGCCGATGGTTCTATCTTGAAGAACCCTGAAGTGGTAAAGGCTTTTACCTATGCCAAGGAAACGGGAAAGAAACTGCATCTTATGGGACTTACATCAACAGGTGGCGTTCACTCTTCACTCAACCATCTGTATAAGTTCATTGAGATTTCCAAGGAGTACGGACTCACCAACACTTTCGTTCATTGCTTCATGGACGGACGTGATACAGACCCGAAGAGTGGCGAGGGATTCATAAAGGACCTCACGGCACACTGCGAGGCTAACGGCGCACACATAGCAAGCATAATCGGACGTTTCTATGCAATGGACCGCGACAAGCGCTGGAACCGTGTGAAGGAGGCTTACGACTTGCTCGTTGAGGGTAAGGGAACAAAGGCTACGGATATGGTAAAGGCAATGCAGGAGAGTTATGCAGCCGATGTTACCGACGAGTTCGTTAAGCCTATCAGCAACGCTAATGTTGACGGAACTATACAGGAAGGCGATGTCGTTATCTTCATCAACTACCGCAACGACCGTGCAAAGGAACTTACTCAGGTGCTCACACAGCAGGATATGCCGGAAGAAGGAATGCACACAATCAAAGACTTGCAGTATTTCTGCATGACTCCATACGATGCTTCGTTCAAGGGCGTACATATCCTCTTCCCGAAAGAGAACGTGCAGGATACTCTCGGCGAATATCTTAGCAAGCAGGGCAAGAAACAGCTCCACACTGCAGAGACAGAGAAGTATGCACACGTTACATTCTTCTTCAACGGTGGTCGCGAGACTCCTTACGAGGGTGAGGACAGAATCCTTGTTCCTTCGCCAAAGGTTGCCACATACGACTTGAAACCGGAGATGAGTGCATACGAGGTGAAAGACAAGCTCGTAGGAGCTATCAACACTCAGGAGTATGATTTCATCGTTGTGAACTTCGCCAACGGTGATATGGTAGGTCATACCGGAATCTACAATGCCATTGCCAAGGCTGTTCATGCCGTTGACAACTGCGTAAAGGACGTTATCGAGGCAGCAAAGGCTAACGACTATGAGGCTATCATCATTGCCGACCATGGTAATGCCGACAACGCAATCAATCCTGACGGCACTCCAAATACAGCACACTCGCTGAACCCGGTTCCATTTATCTATGTTACCGACAATAACAGTGCTACAGTAAAAGACGGTCGTCTTGCAGATGTCGCTCCTTCTATCCTGCACATTATGGGACTGGAGCAGCCGGCAGACATGACAGGCGAGAACCTCATTGAGGACAATCTCCACTAATCGGGAATAAAGAAAACAAGAAATCCCTTATAAACAGATAAGCCCGGACAGCCTTTGCAGTCCGGGCTTTTCGTACCCATTTAATAAATAAATTTAGCTTTACTAATTTCTGACACCTAACAAATCTATTAGCACTTGTTTTTAAATGACATCTAATAATAATGAATAATGTAGAAACACCATTCCAACAATTCATCACGAATTGATAAAAGTAATCTAATGCAAATCTTTATCTAAACCTTTACTAATATACTGTGTGATATATTTCTTTACTCTTTTCCTGTCTTTTTTAGTGTTGCAAAGATAAAGATATAATAAATTACTTCCAAAAGATGTGACATATTGCCGCCTTTTCTGACGTTTTATCGCTTTAGCAATAACATTTTGCCGCCATTTTTACGTTTTGTCGTGTTTCGCTTCGCGGAATTCCGCCGGTGTCATACCGTAAGCCTCTTTAAAAAGTCGTTGGAATGTACGGATAGTAGTAAAGCCAGACTGTCGTGAAATGTTGTCTATTGTCGTGCGCATATCATCGTTGGTCAAGATATTGTATGCGTGTTCGAGCCGATACGAGTTTATGTAAGCCGACAAATTCTGATACCCACTGTATTTCCTAATCAGCCTGCCTATCTTATTGCGGTCCAAGTGTAGCTCGTCAATAAGTGTCTGTCTCTGAAAATCGCAGTCGAGATACATTTTCTTCTCTCTCATCGCTTTGTCGATCAGCAGAAACAAATGTTTATCTTCGTCCTCCTCAATCTCTTTATCGGTTTTTCCTTCATGCACTATAGATTGTTCTTTAAGATGATTTTCCTCGGTTTCATCGCGTTTTATGTCCTCCTTTTGTAGTTGGTCAACGTAGTTCTTCCTATATTTGTAAACCTTGTCGATGATGCCGACAATAGATCTATTCTTTTCCTTCATCTTCTTGCTTTGGTGGAGAATTCTGATGGCAAGAATTACAGTAATGATAGTGATAGTACCAAGAGCGACAATTATGATGAGAAGCATTTTCGCTTCCGAGGCTGCTTTGTCAGCCTTCTGCTTCTCCTCGTGCACTTTGTATACAGACAGCATTCTTGCCATCTGTTCCTGGTCGATACGTTTATGAAGAGAATCATTCAGGGCGATAGTCCTTCTCAGGTATCTTCTTGCCAGTTCTTTATCGCCGGCAGCCGAAGCCGCACGTGCCTTGTATTGCAGTTCTTCGCTGTATGCATGGCTGATAGTGTCTGCACCGTTGTTTTTGTCGATTTCATCGTAAATGACAAGCATTTTGTCGTACAATTCGAGTTCTCCCAAGGCTTCAACAATTACTCGCTTTGCATCGAGAGTATTGGCATATTCAGTTTTATAGAATTCCTTTAAAATGTCCTTAGCCTTATCATCCTGATTTGTCTTAGCATACGAGTAAGTCATGTATGCCAAGGCTTGAGTGCGGTAGAAGTCAATAGCCTTAGAAAAGACTTGTTTGTTGTCAGCCCATTCTTTCGGCATCTTCGTAATTCTTTCCGGATGGTTTGCCATATTAGAAAGATTGTTTATTATATCTTGGCAAACGGGCAATATCCCACTAAAATTCTCCATTTCATCGAGTGCGGCAATCTTTATCTTCGATAGAATAATATAGCTGTTACGGCAATTCCATTCCGTTCTCCCCCTAAGATTTTCAAGTCCTTTATTAATCATCCTCATGCCTTCTTTGCTTCTTCCGAGCAGAATCATGCCATAGCCCACAGTACCCATCATCTCCTGCTGCTTGTCTATTCTTCCAAGCTTCTGAGCAAGATTTTCAGTTTTTGTAGCATACTGAATCATGTCGGCATAGTTACCGCAGCCCTCGGCAGCATTAGCCATTAGTGCATAGATGCGATAAAGGAGTTTTTTGTCAGTTTTCACCTCCGGCATTTCCACGAGCGGTTGACAAAGAGTGATAACGGAGTCGAAGCGTTCGCGGTCTTTAAATACCACGACTGCCCTCAGATAGCTACGCTGTCCGTTGTTAATCTGTCCGTTGGAATGGGCATTTTCGATAATAGAATACGCTTTTTCTGCTGTTTCCGATGTAACGATAGTGTTTAGCATTACATCAAACTCATCGCTGTCAGTTTCGGTGTTGTCAGAGTTGCTGCAGCAGCATAGCATAAGAGCCATACATGCCACAGCAACAATATTGTATATCTGTTTCATTATATCCATTGTGTTTGTTTTCCTGTATTGATATTAAGGTAAATAAATTCGATGAAATCAGTGATTTTTAAAGTTTTCCTTAAAAATATGTAGTGCTTGTCTAACCGAGCGCAGTCCGAATTGTTCCGTGTGGATATCCTCCGGCTTAACCCAGAAACATTCGTCGGCGTCATCGTTAGCCTTCAGCGTCGTTATGTCTTCCACTTCGCAAGAGAAGAACAAGTCCATCGTCGGAATATCAAAGCCTGAGTATCTATATACATTCGGTTGACTGAAAAGATACCTTGCATTATTTATCTTCAGCGAAGTCTCCTCCATCACTTCCCTTGCGATAGCCTCCTCAGCAGTTTCCTGTGCATCGCAAAATCCGCCAGGCAGGTCGAGCATGCCCTTAGCAGGATCTTTTTTTCTTTTTTCCACGAGCAGTTCACCATTTTTGTTGAAGATAAATGCAGCCACGGCAGCCGAAGGGTTAAGGAAGTACTCAAATCCGCAGTTCTCACATTTCTTGCTTTTGTCGCTTTCTGTTATGAAGTGAGAACTTCCGCATTTAGGACAATAGCTGAACTTTTCTAGTAAATGCATATTTATCAATTTAAAAGTTGTTATACACTACGCATAGTGAATATAATATACATTTCCCGTCATCTCCTTTATAGGTTGAAAAGTCAGTATATTGCATTCAGACTGCAATATTACAAAAAAAATGTAAAAGTCAATAAGATTGCGTTGCTTTTTTATAAAAAAAATTTTCCGGTCGTTTTACCCTCACACCCTCACACATGAGTAATAATATATTGATATTCAGAGATATAAATCGGTGAGGGTAAGTGTGAGGGGTAAATGCTTACCCCTCACACCACTATATATAAACATAAGATAGTGATAATATATATTATCAGAAACTTCTAAGCCATGCTTTCAGTTCCAGTTCCATTTCGTTGTGGTATTTAAAGCGGTCGCGGATGCCCCAGCCGTGTCCTCCAGAAGGATAAACATGCAGAGAGGCAGGAACGTCGTGGCGGTAAAGCTCAGTATAGTAGTTCACACCATTGGCAGGAAATACCGTGTGGTCGTCGTCACTGAGAGCGATGAACGCCCTCGGAGTGGCGCGCGACACCTGAATGTCGTTGCTGTAAAGCTTCTCGTCCTTCTTCTTCGCGTCTTTGCCGAGGAAGTTGTCGTGGCTGCCCTTATGCGTGATGTCTGGCATCATGGTGATGACGGGGTAGAAGAGAATCTGGAAATCCGGTTTTGCGTCGCCCTTAGAGTGGGTGGCAATAGTTGATGCGAGGTGTCCTCCAGCCGAAAAACCCATAATACCCACCTGGTCAACCTTGATGTTCCAAGCCTTTGCGTTTCGGCGTACGAGGCGCATCGCCTCTTCGGCATCAGCGACAGGAACCTCGCAGTTGCCGTTCGGCATGCGGTATTTCAGTACGATTGCCGCAATTCCCATGTTGTTGAAGAACGGAGCCCAGTCGTATCCCTCGTGGTTCATGGCGAGGTGCTGGTATCCGCCTCCGGGACAGATAACCACGGCTCTGCCGGTAGCCTCTTCGGGGTTTGGCAGGAAGACCCTCACTTTAGCCGTGTCTTGCGGGTTGCCGTTGTCGTTAGGAGCACCGTTCTGCCAGAGCAGAATGTCGGTCGGGTTTTGTGCGCATGCCGTCATTGATGTTACAGCCAGCATTATAGAAGCCAAAAGTCTGCTTATCTTTTTCATCTTTTCTTTCTTGTTTTTATTTGTTTTCGGATTATTCTGCAATATTCGCAAAAAAAAGTGAGATATGCAAATGATATTGTAAAAAATATCCTTCCTACAAAATCTTGTTATCCGGGACTTAGTTCTACTTTTGTGTTTTGAAATGTTAATGGTTGCGTTTTTGTTTAATAAATGTAAGCATTAGTCTAAAATGTTTGTTCAATATGAAACAAAAAGTCTATATTTGCAGCGAAAGAGATACAACGGTGCACCGCAACTTAGTCATTTGCGACAAAGAGAACAGTGTAAACTTAAAGATATAGGAGACTTTGACTATGAGAAAATATATAATGTCCCTTATGGCGTTAGCCTTGCCCCTCGTGGCAAGTGCAGACGAATACGCCTACCTGTCGTTTGAAACTTCAGACGGGAGTTTGGAGTCCGTCTCCGTAGAATCGCTTTCAATGACATTCAGTGGCAGCAAACTGATAGTGGAGAATGTAGATGGGAGGAAGGAATTCTCCGTGGCAGACCTCGGACGGATGTTTTTCTCGGCAACGGCATCAGGTATAGACGACGTGAAGACTGTTGCAAACGGCGACCGCGATGTATATACAGTCTCAGGAATGTTCGTTGGCAGATATGCAGCCGGCACGGACCTGAAGTCAATATTGAAGAGCGGACTGTATATAATAAAGGATAATAACAACACAACGAAAATCATGGTGAAATGAAAAAGACATTATTTACTATAGCAGCCTTCGGCATGACCATGAGTGCAGCTGCGCAGACACTGAATATCGTTGCGGGTAGCGTAACATACGCCGTGCCGGCGGCACAGGCTGGCGACATGACCTACCGGAACGGTACCTCGCTCACGGTGATGGGGAAGACCCTTCAGACATCGGATATAACAAGGATGTATGTAGACAACAGCACTGTAACCGACAATACCGTGAATATAGAATATAACGGCACGGAAGCAACAGTAACCGTGGCAGGAAACATCGCACAGTATGTTACCCCTGTCGTTGAGGGCGCCCATGTGTCGATAACGCAGAGTGATAACGTAGGCGACGACACCTGTGGCGAGATAACATATTCACTCTCGGGCGAATCGCCCGACGGCGAGTTTACGATGACCGGTTCATACAAGGCGACGGTAGAGCTTCGCGGACTGACGCTGACGAACCTCGCCGGTGCGCCGATTAACATACAAGACGGTAAGCGCATAGAGATGAGCGTGAAGAAAGATACCGAGAATACGCTTACCGACTGTCTCTCCGGCACACAAAAGGGATGTATCGTATGCAAGGGACATTTGGAACTGAAGGGAAAAGGCACGCTCAACGTATATGGCAATACGGCGCATGCCATTTATGCCAAGGAATACGTATCGCTGAAAAATGCTACGGTAAATGTGCTTTCGGCGGTGAAAGACGGAGTGAACTGCAACCAGTATTTCCTTATGGAAAGCGGAACGCTGAATATATCGGGCGTAGCCGACGACGGAGTGCAGACTGCATATAAAGAGGAAGACGAAACACTGCGCGAGGCGGAAGATACCGGTTCGATAACGATAAGCGGCGGAACACTGAATATCGCCGTTAGCGGTACTGCCACGAAAGGACTGAAGGCAGACGGCAACGTGCTCGTTACTGCCGGCGACCTGACCATTACGACAAGCGGCGGCGGAAAGTGGGATACGGATGATCTAAAGACAAAGGCATCGACATGTATCAGTGCCGACGGCAACGTGCAGATTGACGGCGGAACGCTATCGCTCGCAAGCAGCGGCAGCGGCGGCAAGGGAATAAGCTGTGATGCCGAACTCATCATTAACGGCGGCGACATCACGGTGAACACTACTGGAGGAATGTATGCCTACGTGAACGGTACGGAATACACCAACTATACGGGCAATACCGACCGACTGACCAGCGACCAGAAATCTTCTGCCAAGGGTATGAAGGCAGACGGCAACGTGACGATAAACGGCGGAACGATAAACGTTACGACAAAGGGAAACGGTGCCGAGGGAATAGAGAGTAAGGCGGTGCTCACGATAAACGACGGAACCGTAAACTGCTATACATACGACGATGCCATCAACTCGTCGAGCCACATGTATATAAAAGGTGGCGACATCACGGTGGTGGCAACAAACAACGACGGACTCGACTCCAACGGCAACATGTATATCCAGGGCGGAACGATACGTGCCTTCGGAACTACATCGCCGGAATGTGGCATCGATGCCAACGAGGAGGAAGGGTATAGCGTAATCTTCACTGGCGGAACACTTCTCGCCGTAGGCGGAGGAAACTCCGTGCCGGGCACTTCGGAATCAACCCAGCCGTATGTAAGCGGCAATATGAGTGTAACGGCAAATCAGGAGATAACGCTGAAAGACGGCGATACGGTACTCGCCACATTTACTGTGCCGGAGAACTATTCCGCATCATCTTCGGGTGGCGGTCCGCATGTCAGTGCGGCACCCGGCGGCGGAGGTCCCGGCGGCGGTTGGGGCGGCAGCGGAAGCTCAATTTTGATAAGTTGCAAAAATTTATCATCAGGAAGTGGTTACACAATTACAAGTGGTACGTCTTCATTAAAAGTAACGGCAATTCTCACCGGATCTTCGGGTGGTGGTGGAAGGCCATGGTAAAGAATGTTTTTTCATAACTATATAATTTACGGAAAAATATTGATTGGATAATGTTGGTATGTCAGGTAAAACTTTATTGTTTTACCAATGATTGCTGAACTGTCGCTTTCGTGAGAAAGTGGCAGTTTTTTTTTATATCTGCGAACATTTCATGAATTGTAATATAAAGTGTGTCAGAAAGTTCAGCAGCATTTCATGATATTGACGTTTTATTGATATTTTTGCATTGAAAAACAACAGTAAGATAAAGTAAACGATAAAACGAGTAGACATGAAGAAAAATTTTTTAACCGCCGTTGCGGCATTGAGTGTAGCATCGGCGACATTTGCCCAAAACGGGTGGATGATGAACATCCACATGAAGTCGGGTGAATTGAAGACTATCCCGTGTGAAGATGTGGATAAGATAACCTTCAGCAAGGGAAATAGCCAGCTTTATGCTGACGTAGCAGCTACAGATAGTTACAATCTCTACTACGGGGCAGTCTCGAGCGAACTGGGAATGTACATGATACATCTCTGCGATGGGAAACTGACTACTGGCGGACTGCCCACGGAGATAAACCGGCACGACATCCGGCTTACTGTGATGGCAAAGCCGTCTGCCGACTCCGACAATGCCTCGCTTGAGACGGGCACGTACACGTTGACCGACAACCCGAATGAACGCGGCGTCTTTGGAAAGCAGAGCGTTTATATAGAAACCAACACGGTGAATGCAGCCGGAAAGGTTGACGGATTCCTCGATTCGCTAAAGGTATGTACGCTGGACGTGGAGAACCGGGGCGACGGTACATATCGTCTGGAGATGAATGGAGAACTCGACGAGTGCGGTCCCATACGCTTCGTTTACGACGGAAAGCTTGAGTTTGTCAACAAGGACAAGAATACCGGCTACGACTATATAACGTCTGACGTAAACTTTATGCCTGCGGCAATGAGCGGCAGATACGTGCGCGCTACAGACAAATACTGCGACTACAGCATCGCCTTCTACAATTGCGCTATCGACGACGAGGGATTCGTTTCGGGTGCCGGCGGACTGCTCAATCTTGTGCTTCTCACTCCCTATGCCGTGCCGATGGATATCAGTACTATCGCTGGCACATACGATGTGGTGATGCCCGTGAGTGGAGCAAAATACGAGGCAGGAAAGTTTATCGGCGGAACGATGTATGAGACGTCCTACGGTACTCTGCCAATGGGTTCCTATTATGAGGAACTCGACGACGAGGGATATGCCAAGGCATACGGCATGTTCTGTGGCGGAACGGTAACAGTGACGAACAGTCTCGGGGAGCTGACTTTCAACTGCAACTGTTTGACGCCGCAGGGACATATGGTGGTGATGAACTACACGGGCAACGCCAGTGCGATAGAGGACCAGTCGGAGAGCGATGCAAGCTATTCGGCCAAAACTGCAGTAAAGACAAGTATCAAAGGTATCGCTTGTGCCGATTTGAAGGTGGCGCTACATTCAAGGATAATGGGCGATACCACTGTTCCTGTAATCCTCATGAAGAGATAATCTAAAGGGAAAAACAGCCATTAGGCAACGTAGAAATATAAAAATAGCCCGGATTGCTTGTCGAAAGCAGTCCGGGCTTTATTTACAGCTGGAGTATTGCGGCCAAACGCTTGTGTTGCATGGTCACTGCACCAAAGGTGCTTGGTCGTTGCACCTTTTGTGCCACTATTAGTCGTATTATCTATTTATAACATACTTGTTCACGTAGGTGTGCTTGCCGTCGTTGATTTTCACGATTTTCGCTCCGCCTCCCACCGACATCATGTCTGCATCCGTGAGCTTGCCCACAGTGGTCTGCAGCAGCAGTCTGCCGCTCTCGTCGAAGATGGAAATACGCGAGTTCTTGTCGTTTGCAGCCTTCACGTCGGCAATGCCCAAGGTGCTGTCGGCATCCTTCAGGTTGAAGGCGATGTCGCACTCAGCGTTCCCGAACGTACCTTGAGTGAGTTTCGTAGCCACCTGGTCACCGTTCTCGCCCCTGCTGAGTTGGTAAATCTGGTAGTATCCGTTGCCGTATGCCGCACTGCTGATGCCATCGCCTCCGGCATCGTAGATTACGAGCGAGTAGCAGTCGTCAGTCTTCAGGTTGAATGTCTCCTTGTATTTGTGGCGTGCCTCGGTATACGGTCCGCCCTGTTGTACCACGTTGCCGGCAGAGTTGAACACCTTCCAGGTTGTTTCCTCAGGCTTTTTGTCTGTATATATATCCATTCGCACAGCGCCCTTCGCCTGCATAGAGTTGCTGAAGTTCACGATTACGGCATTACTCTCGGTAGTGGTGCCGTTAATCTCGGAGAGCCAAACCTTGGCAGTATTCTTCGAACCGTCTGTAGACAGCGAGAAGTCTCGTATGTCCTCAAGCGGCAGCGTCGCCTTCTCGAGCCTTGCCAGACTGCCCGTCCAATTGTAGGTGTGTGCCACGCCGTTCACCTCCACGTTAAGCTTAACACTTGTCAGTACATTGTCGCCGTCGTTGCGGAAGGTTACGTTGCCGTAGAAGTCAGGCGTGCAGATAAAGTCAGGCGTGTCGTTCACGCTGATAAGATTGGCATAGTCGGCAGCCACAGCCTTCTTTGGTATGTAGGCAGAGCCCACGATTTGCTTCGTCGAGATGTCTTGTACGAAAGCCACCACTCCAAGTTCGTCCTCGTCGTAGAAAGAGTTCAAGTCGCACGAATAGCTGAAGTCGTAGGCCTTGTCTTTCTCCATGCTCTGTGCGAAGGCAGCCCCGTCGCCGTCGGGCATGATACGCTTCACCACGTATTCCATCTCTTTCTCACCGTTGGAGAAAGCCGTTGGAGCCTCGTAGTATTCCTCGATGGCAGCGACGAAGAGTCTCAGGTTTGACGCATCCTCCACGTCAATCGGCGATGAAACGTTACCGTCAACCTTCAGCGTATGGTCAGCCACATTGCTGCTTATCTTTATGTCGTATTTCATGTCAATGCTTGCGGCACCGGTGAAGATGCCATTGAGCAATGTAGGGCTAAGCGAGTAGTTTAACTGCGTGCCGTTCACGATGAACGTAGGATAAGAATTTACGCCATAGAAGGCGATGCGCTTGTCCAGGTTGTCTTTCTCTGCCAGATAGAACGGGTCTTCCGGGTCGGGATATACTCCGTGGTATTTCAGACAGATCACGTCGCCGAGACGTTCGTTGACCACCTGGTCGAGCACCGGTGCAAATTTTGCACACGGTCCGCAGCCAGTGTTGGTGAAGTTCTCTACCACCACTATATTTCTGTTGGCGAGTTGCTCAGGACCTGCAACAGGTGTCGTTGCGTTTGTGAACAGGTCTTGCCATGAACCAGCCACGCGGATGTTATCGATATCCATGTCGTTGTATTCCTGCTCCCTCTTTGAAGAGTTTCTCGAGAGGGCGATGGCTGAAATCTCGGGAAGGTCTTGCGATGTGATTCCCGCAGACTTTGTATCAGCAAGAGCGGCAGGTTCTTCGTTGAAATCGGTAGGATTTACCCATAGCGACACCACGTCGTTGGCGTCACCCTCTACAAACTCGTATTTGATAACCACGAGATAAGTTTTGTTAAGGTCATACTCCTCGCTTGTGTTTGCCAAGTCGGCAAGCCTTGTTTTTCCCACTCCGAAGCGGAACTTCCCTTCCGTTTCAGAAGCCGTTGTTGACACGAAGCCCACAGAGAAGCCATAGTCGCCGTCATTGATTTTTCCGTCGCCCGACTTGCTCCTTAGAAATCTCATGAAAGGCTTGCCGTCTCCAGCCTTCTCCACTTTTACGAGTGCGCTTGCATATACTGCCCCGTTTGAAATCATAGTATTGTCGAGCGGCGACTGGAAAGAGTAGCAGTTGCTGAGGTTTGCCATCCTCACGCTGTAGCCTGTGGCGTCGTCAGAGTATCCGTCGTAGGTGAGGCTACCCTCCACCACATTCATCGTGTTCTCGCTTGTCCCCGCACCATATTTCACCCATGGTCCCTGCTGGTAGAGGTCGCCGGCGGAGTAGCTGTTGAAGTCCTCGGTGAGATACCTCTGTGCTGCGGCGCTGTATGGCATCATTCCGCATACGGCAGAAAGAGCCATTCCGACAAACAATCTTTTATGCTTAAAAAATCCTATCATATTGAATACCTTTTTGTGCATATAATGTTATGCGTTATACTTATTGTAAGTAATAAGAGAGAGAAAATCTCCCGGTGCGGGACCTTTCACTGCAAGGAGAGATTTTCACTGTTATGTTTACTTATTTAGATATCTTCATGCTCTGTGTTCTGCCCTGTGCGTCTTTTACAGTTACGATGTACATGCCCGGAGCGAGTGTAGCGGAGTTGAACTTGCCGCCTTTTACGGTTTGAACGAGCTTGCCGTCGATGCTGCGGATTGTGGCAGAAGTGATGTCTGCCAGGTTGTCGTTAACGTTGTCGATACCGGAAGTCTTGTCTTCTTCGATAGAGAAGTTGAACAGGTAAACATTGTCAGTAGGACTCTTCGCCGTACTTGTTACGTGGAAAGCGATACGGTATACGCCGCTCTCGTCAACCTTCAGCGTAGTCTCGTCCTCTTTGCTCTGGTCGAGAGTGTTCTTCTGCATCTGGCAGTCGGCAAACTTTGTGAATGTAGCGTCGTCGGTGAGTGAAGTGCCTCTTTCGAGAGTCAGCTTGTAGCTTTCGCCGTCGCAGAGAGACTGGCTCTTAATCTTGTAAGACTTTGTCGCATCGAGTTTGAACTCAGGAGAGATATAGTAGTCGTTCCAAGGCGTGTCGTCGAAGTTGATGCCGGTGAACACGCAGCTTATGTATTTCTTGCCCTCAGTAGTCTTTACCGAAGCCTCACCGTAAGCCCAGTGTCCGTAGTCGCTGGCGGGAGTACTCTTGTCGAGATAAGCCCAGTCGGCAGGTTTGCCGACGGTGAAGTCTATGCTGTAAGGCAGAGCTGTGGTGTTGTCCTTTTCAAACGTACCGTCGTCGTAGATTCTTGCACCTCTAAGGATAGAGTAGTCATCCTCGTTGTTTCCCTTGTATACCACGTAAGAGCAGTCATCGCCCTTAAGGAAGTTCACGTCGCTTACTTCCCCGTCCTCGGCAATCTGCTGCTTCCACAACACGTTGGCGTCCTTGTCGATGCGAGCCACGTAGAGCTTCTCCTTGCCCCACTGTATCACGTCGGAGTAGCATATGAGCCACTCGCCGTCGCCTACCGGCTGAGCACCATAGACATTGAATGCCCATCCGGCAGCATCGTCATACTTTATTTCAATTTGCTTCGCGTCGTCGCCGAAGAGACGGTCGCCCTCCTCGTTGAACTTCTGCACGTTCATTGAGTATGTGCCGTTGCCGAGGCTCTGTGCGAAAGCTACGAGAGCCGTGTTGCTCTTCGTGTCGACAGCCATCTTCGGGTAGTCGATGTCCTTATTCTCGTCGGAGAGAGCGTCCATGGCATCAAGACCGAAAGTCGGGTCGCCGTCGGCAGTAACATGCTGTGTGGCGATGGTGTGGCCGAAGTCGCCCACGTTCCTCACGTATGTGATATACACGCCGCCCTTGCCGTCAGAGAGAATCTTGTAAGGATGAAGGTCGTGTCCGCCGAATATCGTAGAAGTTACCACAGCAGGTTCAGCCCATACGGCTTTACCGTCGCGTGTGTATCGCTGCACCTCCACGCCATCGGAGCCGGAGCCGATAGTTAGGAAGTCGGAACCGACACTCTGAATCACTTGTCCGAATATCTTTAGCGGTTCGGTGAATCCCAACGTTCCGTCGGCTGAGACGCGGTTGAAATAGTTCACTTCGCCAGATGTAGCCGAGTGGTCCTGAATCCATACATCATCGCCCACCACAAACGTGTCGGTAAACGGCGAGTTGATGCGGTCGGTCAGTGCCAGTCCGTCAAGTCCCCATACGTAGTCCTGGTTCTGGTCAATCTTATACCATACCGGGGTAAACGCGTTGTACATTTCAAGGTCTTCAGCCTCTTCAGCCCTCGAGTCGGCATTGCTCACGATGGCACAGCCGTCGGAAGTAACGGCAAGAGAATAAGCACTGTTCCACGACGGCGACTTGTGCGTTGCGATGTCAAGACCCTTCTCGCCGAAGAGTACCTTGCCGTCTTTGTCGAGGAGCTGCAGATGCGGGAAGCTGTAGCAGATGGCATTGTCCACTCTCGCCGACGACCTCCATGATACGTACATCTTGCCGTCGTTTGTCAGGGCGGCAATCGGATCGTTCGTTCCTACTGCGGTGCCAATCTGTACCGGCACATTGCTTGTGTTCCACTGTGCGCTTGCTGTCAATGCGGCTGCAATTGCCGCGCTCGCTAAAGTAAATCTTTTCATAAGCGTCTTAATTAAAAGGTTCGTATTGTGTTCTTGTCTTTAAAATGCAACTTTACATTTCATTTTGATTATTCTCGCTGGCAAAAGTAGCGATATTTGTCAATATCCGGATGAAAAATCATGGGATTTACGTTACAATTCAAGAAATGTTATTGTAAAAATCCGTTTATGTATGATTTTGAAAGTTTTAAAATAGCTTTAACTTATATTTTGTAACATTATAGTATGCTGTATATGTAATATTGTAGCTTTGTGGCGGTCGTTGGCGACTATATAATAATGTGTGGCGAGATAATGCCTCTACTCCAAGGAGGTGTTTTTTATGTTACATTTCGCAAAAGATAAATGAATTTATTACTTTTGCAGTCAAAATTAAGATAACTATGAGACTTTACCTATGCAGCGTTTTGTTGCTGTTAAATATATATGCCTTTGGAGCCCAGGAAAAGTCCGTTGCCAAGGACTGCATGCTGAGGGCTCTTGAATATTTCGAACACGACAACTTCCCCGAGGCGATGAGATGTTTCACGCGTAGCATGGAACTTGCCGACAGTCTCGGCGACGAGCACACGTGGTTGGTCAGCGTAGGATACATCAGCAACGTATACTACAATGCCGGCGACTACGGACGCGCTCTCTACTACCAGACGCGCGGATACGAGACGGCATGTGCCAGCGGCGAGACGCGGATGCAGAAAAGCTATCTCTCGAACATGGTGGCGGCATGCTGCAAGTCGGGACGATTAGCGTTGGCGAAGAAATACATAAAGCAACTTGATAGACTGTTTGATAAAAATAGCGATAGCGTGAGCCGCTACTACTATATGTACAATACAGCTCGCATACTGACAGTGGAGGGACGATACGACGAGGCTATAAAAAGACATCTCGAAACGCTCGATTTTGCCCGTCGCAACGGGATGTCGCCCGAATACCGCCTGTTCCAGTATTGCGAGATAGGCAACGTATATCTGCTGAAGGGCGAGTATGCCAAGGCGGTGGAGTGGGGACAGAAATGTCTCGACCCGAAGGTTGGCGAGAAACCTCGCGACTTCTTGACAAGCGTCTATAAGTTGCTTGCCGATGCCTACATGATGTCTGGCGACAAGAAGCTCGGCGAATACTTTAACGGCAAATACTTCGTGATGCAAGACTCTGTGTTCAACCGCAGTCGCCTTTATTCTGCCGGCAATAACCTTATGGAATACGAAAACCGCAAGACCAGTCAGAAGATAAACTCGCTCAATGGCACCATATCGCGGCAGTTTCTCGTTATGGTTGTCTTTGGCGTACTGCTCCTTGCGCTTGCCGCCGTCTCCGTGCTTCTGCTGCGCAATAACCGTCGTCTCAACATGGCCTACCGCCTGCTGATACGCAAGGAGAAGGATATGGACAAGCAGGAGCGGCGCACGAAAAAGCTGCTTGAGGATTCCGTGCGGCACAACTCTCCAGCCACCGTGACAGAAACTGCGGTTATCGATGCGGAATCGACTGGCGAAGCTCCGGTATATGAGAAAGATGGGGAGACCGATACCGCCGACAAGGATAAGAACGGCAGCGGCATCAGCATGAGTGAGGAGAATAGGAACAGACTGCTTAACAGCGTGATTGACGTGATGAACGATATTGGCTATATCTCAAAGCCCGACTTCAGTCTGCAGGCTCTGGCGGAGGCGGTATCGTCGAACACGCGCTACGTGTCGTGGGTAATCAACGACACATACGGCAAAAACTTCAAGACACTGCTCAACGAGTGCCGCATACGCGAGGCGTGCCGACGTCTGCTCGATGCAGAACACTACGGCAACCTAACGATACAGGCCATATACGAGGACGTGGGCTACACTAACAGCGTGAGCTTCATCCGTGCCTTCAAGAAGGTAAATGGCATGACGCCATCGGAATACCAGCGGCAGTATCGCATGGAAGAGACCGGCGACAAGTGATATGTCAGAAAGTGCTCATTTGCAGAAATTCTCCCAAATGCACATGCTTTATACCATCTACATTGCTGCCGCTTGTCCATTCGTCAAGACTGACGACATACTTGGGATAGTTATTGTTGATGGCTTGCAGATTGCCGAACTCACGTTGGCGGGTCGACTCGTCGTTCATAAGATAAGATGACTGTACGTAAACTACTTCATCATCTTTCCGTGCCACGAAATTCACTTCCTTTCCACCAGTCTGCTGTCCTGTAAACACTTCGTAGTGTAGTCCGGCAAGGTGCAAGTAAATGGCATTCTCCATCAGCTTGTGAATATCCCCCTGCATGTTGAACCCGAAATGGCAGTTGCGCAGCCCGAGATCCTCGAAGTAATATTTGTCGCCTATCTCAAATGTCTTTAGTCCGTTCACATCAATGCGGCGCACCTTATTTATCAGAAAGGCGTTTTGCATGGCTTTAAGATAGTTTATTACCTGCAGTGGCGATATGTTTACACGTTGTGATTTGAGATAGCGGCTGATGTTGTTGGCAGAGAAGAGGTTGCCCACATTGTCGGCAGTGTATAGAGCGAGACTCTCAAGAAAATCCACATTCCGTATGTTCTCCCGTTTTACGACGTCTTTTAGAAGAATTGTTGAATATACATTGCGCAGATATTCAAATACGATGTCGCTTTGCAAGGGTAGGTTGCTCAGATATGGCAGACCGCCAAACGTGAGATAATTGCGTAGCGTCTGTGTGGAGTGTGTCTGATGGTTGAACTCCATGAATTCTTCATAAGAAAGACTGTGGATGCGGAATTCCACGTATCGTCCCGACAGATATGTTGACAATTCGCTCGACAACATTGTAGCATTGCTGCCTGTGATGAATATGTCGCAGGCATCTTGCGCCTGAAAGCTACGCAGTGTGTTCTCAAAACCCTTGATGTCTTGCACCTCATCGATAAACAGATAGTTTGCCCGTCCTTCCTTTAACCGGTCGGCAACATATTTCGTCAGGTCTTCGTGGGTGCGTATGAAGGCAAATTCTTCAAACTCCTTGTTTATACATATCGTGTTGCATGTGCTGTCGGTGTGCTCAATATGTTCTTGTATTTGCCTAAGTATACAACTCTTTCCCACACGTCTTTGACCGGTAAGCACCTTTATGATGTTTTTGCCAATGAACGGAGTGATGCGGTCTGTATAATATTTACGATTTATAAGTTTAATCATATATGCCGACTTTTTATTAGTTATACTTAAAACTTTTTGCAAAAATAGTGTTTTTATTTGGTATAACTAACAAAACCGGTAATACATGCCGTTTTGTTCGTCATAATTAACATCTTGCCCATGCTGCCAGCTTTATGTGGAATTTCATGGAGAAACAGTGAATCAGTCCTTACATACGCTCTCGATATCCTCCAGCGAGTTAGCCACGACGATATGCTGTTGCCATTCGCCGCGAATCATGCCGCGCTGCTGAAGGTCGTCGAGTAGGGCGACGAGCGAGTTCCAGAAGCCGTTGATGTTGTAGAGGATAACCTTCTTGCGGTGGTAGCCTATGGTAGCGGCGGCAGCCACGGTGAAAATCTCGTCGAGCGTGCCGATGCCGCCCGGCAGGGCAATCACGATGTCGCTCTTCAGGAGCATCAGGTCCTTGCGGTCGCTGAGGTTGTCGCACGGAATCTCCACAGAGAGATGCGGACTAACGTGCCCGTTCTCCTCAATCTTCGACGGCACCACGCCAACCGTCATGCCACCCCCGTCGTAAACCGCCCTGGCGATGCATTCCATCAGTCCCATGTCGCAGCCTCCGAACACGAGCGTATGCCCGTTCTTAGCCATCCATTCACCCAGTTCTCTTGTTTTCTCGAAATACTCCGGCTCAATATTGCTGTTGGCGGAGCAGAATATACATATCTTCATACTGTTATAATTTTATTCCTTAGTAGTAAAGTGCAGAAGCGACTTTTCGTGGCGTAAAGGTAATGAAAAAACTCCGAAAGATTTTCCTGTAAGACTTAGAATCAGAAGAAAAACAGCAAAAAATCCCTCAATGAGTGACATTTTTGGCGCATTTCGTCCCTCAATGAGGGATGTTTTTGATAAAAATCGTCCCTCAATGAGGGAATTTTATTATATTTGCAGCGTTAAAACAGCATTCAAGTATTATAAATTCTGATATAATATGATAGACAATATTCTATATGAATACATGGATGAACTGCTTAGGCGGACCCCAACTGATTTCGTGAGATATAAATACAGCGAAATAAACTGGGATAGCCGCTTGACAGGAATTATCGGACCGCGCGGTATCGGCAAGTCAACAATGGTATTGCAACATATCAAAAAGTCGTCTTCAGGGCATCATTTGTATGTCTCTGCCGACAACGTTTATTTTACCAATCATACTTTGACAGACTTTGCCGACGAGTTCATAAAAGAGGGTGGAACGAATCTTTATATAGACGAGATACACAAGTATCCGGGATGGAGCCGGGAGCTGAAGCAGATATACGACATGCACCCCTCGCTGCACGTGTTGTTCACCGGCTCGTCTGTGCTCGACATAAAGCGCGGTGAGGCAGACCTTAGCCGCAGGGCATTAATGTATATGATGCAGGGACTCTCGTTTCGCGAATATCTCCATTTGTTCCATGGAATAAAAAGCCGTCCCTTCTCGTTCAGCGAGATTATACGCAATGAAGTGAGGATTCCCGAAGTGGAACATCCGCTGCCGCTCTTCCGCGATTATCTTGAAAGAGGTTACTATCCCTTTGCCGTAGAAGGAGATTTCTCCATGCGCATGTCGCAGGTAATAGACCAGACGATGGATGTAGACATACCGCAGTATGCCGACATGAGGGCATCAACGGCACGCAAGCTGAAGCGTATGCTTGTGGTACTTGCCGGATTGGCACCCTATAAGCCGAGTATGGAAAACCTTGCAGCCGAAATAGGAGTAAGCAAAAACAACGTGCCCGACTATCTCGTGTATCTTGAGAGGGCAGGAATGATAGGACTGCTTAGAGACGATACTGCCGGCATGAGAGGACTGGGCAAGGTGGAGAAAGTTTATGTGGACAACACGAGCCTTATGTCGACTCTCGTCTCCGTACCAAATATCGGAAACGTGAGGGAAACGTTCTTTTATAACCAAATGCGCGAGAAACAGAACCTTACAGCATCTAAAGTGTCTGATTTTACGATCGGCGACTATACGTTTGAAATCGGAGGACGGAAGAAGGGAAAGAAACAGATAGAGAATGTAGACAACGGCAGAATCGTGAAGGATGATATAGAGACCGGACACGGTATTGTTATACCGTTGTGGACTTTCGGCATGAATTATTGATACAAATGATGTATTATGACAATTATGAACTGGAAACAACTGATATCAAATAAAAGACTTGGACAGGAAGAACGCCATATAGAGCGACACGACGACCGTAGCGAGTTTAAGCGCGACTACGACCGCTTGATTTTCTCTGCTCCCTTCCGCCGCATGCAGAACAAAACACAGGTGTTCCCGCTGCCGGGCAGCATCTTCGTGCACAACCGCCTGACGCACAGTCTGGAAGTGGCAAGCGTGGGCATGTCGCTCGGCAATGACGTTGCTGCCGCCCTGACGAAGAAGCATCCGGAACTTACCCATACTCTGTTTCCCGAGATAGGAACCATCGTGAGTGCTGCATGCCTTGCCCACGATATGGGCAATCCGCCCTTCGGACACAGTGGCGAGAAGGCGATACAGACCTTCTTTACCGAGGGTCGCGGCGCAGAGTTGAAAGGTATGGTAGGCGAGGCGTTGTGGAACGACGTTACCCATTTCGAGGGAAACGCCAATGCCTTCCGCCTGCTCGCCCATAGATTTAAGGGTAGGAGAGACGGCGGTTTCGTGATGACCTATTCCATGCTCGCCTCGATAGTGAAATATCCGTTCGAGTCGACCCTTGCCGGCAGTCACGGCAAGTTCGGGTTCTTCTGCAGCGAGAAGGATATTTACCGGAAGATTGCCGACGACCTCGGCATAATCCGCAAGTCGAAACCCGGCGAACCGCTTGCCTATGCTCGCCATCCGCTGGTGTATCTCGTTGAGGCTGCCGACGACATCTGCTATGAGATAATGGATATCGAGGATGCCCACAAGCTGAAGATCCTGTCATTCGATGAAACCAAGGATTTGCTGCTTGGCTTCTTCGGTGAAAACGTGAAAAAGAGTATTGAGAAGCGTATTGTTGACGAGGGGATTACCGACGACAACGAGAAGGTAATCTACATGCGTGCCTGTGTGATAGGGAAGTTGGAGAACGCCTGTGCCCAGACGTTTATCGACAATGAGGAGAAGATACTCGACGGGGAGTTTCGGGGCAGTCTTGTAGACAATATTCCGGAACCGCAGCGCACGGCATACCGCCGCTGTACGGAGGTGTCGAAACAGAAGATATACCGCAGTAAGCCGGTACTCGACGTTGAGTTGAGCGGTTTTAAGATTATGGAGACTCTGATGGAGATGATGACCGAGGCGGCGGTTTATCCCGACCGCTTCTATTCGCGCCAGCTGATAGGGAGGGTGAGCAGTCAGTATGACATCACGGCTCCCGACCTTGACACGCGCCTTATGGCGGTGGTGGACTATATCAGCGGCATGACCGACGTGTATGCCCTCGACATCTATCAGAAGATAAACGGCATCAGCTTGCCGATTGTATAAAAAGGAGGGTGAGGGATGTGAGGGTGAACCGGCTGTTACCCTCACACCCCTCACACTTACCCTCACCACTCGGAATGCCGATAAACAGGGCGTTTCAGGACATCGGGTGAGGGTGTGAGGGTAAAAGTGCCGAAAACTTTTTTGTTTTTATTTTGCGTCTTCCAGCACCTTGTTGCCGTATTCATTATTTGACAAGATATTGCGGTATTATATCAATATATCTTGCTGTTTGGAAATCAGCCATTTCCATACAGGCATAATCTCAATTTCTTTGCCGTTCACGATTACCTTTTCCTCCATCTCGTATGTCAGTATTAGCATACGGTTGCAGTCAAGAACCTTGCTCAGTTTTATAAGGGCTGATGTTTCCCTTTCCCATGTCTCTTCCGTTTTCTTCGGGTCATAGCTTACTTGTATGGCAGTGGCAGAGTCCGGAAGGTAAAAATCCACTTCAATGTTTTTGTTATAGAAAAACACCCTTTCATCAAGTCCGTATCTACGGATAAGTTCCATAGCAACGGTATTTTCAAGTAGTGAGGTGTCAGCATCCATGGCAAGGATACTTACAATACCGTTGTCTACAAAATAGTATTTGGGGGTAGTTTCGCGCATTGTTATGTTGTCGGCTATGTTCTTTACCGGATATATCAGAAATGCTTCTTTCGAATATTCAATATAGTTGATAATTGTCGGCTTGCTAAGTTTTGCTCCTGTTGAGGCGACGATATTGGCGAGGCGAGAGAAAGAAACAGGTTGCTTGATGCTCTCTGCCATCTTGCGGAAGAGAATACGTAGAGAAAACTGGTTCTCAATCCTGTTTCGTGCCGCAATGTCGCCGAGGTATATTTTCTGGTATACGCTGTTTATGTAGTCGCGCTTTGAGGATAGCTTTGCTCCTTCTGGGAAGCCTCCGAAGCGGAAAAAAACTGCAAAATTGCGTTGCAGTTCGGCTCTACCGGAGGTTGTAGCCAATGTATCGGCATCTATAGGTACATTGTTTGCTCTAAGATATTCCTTGAAACTGTATGGCAAGATGTGCTTTGTTATATATCTTCCACCTAATGTCGTGGCAACATCACTGCTAAGCATCTTGGCATTACTTCCCGTTATGTAGACACGATATTTGCTGTCTGCCAGTCTTCTGGCAAACTTTTCCCATCCGGCAATATTTTGTATCTCGTCAAGAAAAAGTATTGGTCGCTTGTCTGACATCATGCCATGAACCTCAAGAATCAAGTTCAGTTCCTGTGCCGTCATGCCAATCAGACGCTCGTCCTCAAAATTTATATACAGCATGGAATCCCATGTAATGCCGTTACTTAAATTCTTCTGCATCTGTTGGTAAAGCATGAATGATTTTCCGGCGCGTCTTACACCTACCAGGACATAATTGGCAAAGTCTTCCATCTCAATGTCTCGCTGTATTATCTCCTGGTTTTCCACTTCTTTCCGGTTTTCCAGCAGTATCTCTTTTATCGTTTCTTTTCTTATCATAAAGCAATATCGTTAAATCGATTTTACAAAATTAGTGTTTTTCTGTCAAATCCACAAAACAATATTGTCTTTTTAGCCGATTTTCCTTCTTTTTATCGCTTTATGTCTTCCAGCACCTTGTTGCCGTATTCCTCCCAAAACTTGTTGTTTAGCTCCGGATTGTCGTTGGGATCAACGTATTTGTCGGAATAGCCGTAGCGGTTCTTGCCCTTGTCGCTGTCTTTGGTGCAGAGGAACAGAACGTAGGCAAGCAGGAGAAACGTAATGGCAGAAAAAACGATGCAAGTCCATTTGCCTATTGTATTCTGGCTTAACATAAGCGAGATAAAGGCAACGATAGCAAAGGATAGCGTCAGTCCCGGCAGAAGACAACTTCGCCCGATATCGTGCATACGGCGGCACAGGCATGAATAGTTGGCAATCAGAAAATATGCAGAACATACGGTGAACATTGTTTTGACGAACCCGTTTATTTCCCATACCGATTCCACAAGATATCCTATGCCGTCGACGGCGAGGGACATTATGATGCAGATGAGTGTGGTGTACCAGAATTCAGAGCGGCGTGCCCTTCCTCTGTAGTTGCCGTAAGCCTTTGTTGTGTTGAAGACATTTGCCAAGGCTTCAGCAAATGTCATGCTGGGTGTAGTGTTCATAATCCGTAGTTTTTTATTGTTTGCAAATTTATATAAATTATTCGAGATGTAGGTCTTTCGGATGCCTTTTATGGAAGACATAAAATCCTTTTGACTTTATGCAAACTGCACGATGGCAAAAGAATTGCGTGTTGGCATTATTCTGATTCATTCATTTTTCCATCTTTACCGTTTCCTCCTTGTTTCTCTTTCTTCCTTTTGTAATAATAACTTACAATGATAGACCAAATGGATAATACGATAACAAGTGATAATGGAACTCTGTAGCTTATTGCCATCAATGCGAATATCTTGTTTAATACGACAGACAATATATATATGATAATAAATTGTGTGCAGTATCTTACTATCCACTGAATTGATGACATTAAAAATCTATTCTTCATTTTACCATAATTTAAATGGTAGTCTTTATTGAATTTATTTGGAAATAAAGCCACACCCAACTCGTTTTTTATATTGGTTGGGTGTGGTTCTGTCAGTATATGATTTTATTACGCCAACAGTTTCTTTACAATATCCGAAATCATCTTTCCGTCAGCCCTGCCAGCCATCTTCTTGCTGGCAACGCCCATAACCTTACCCATCTCCTTGATGGATGATGCTCCAGTCTCGGCGATAATAGCCTTGACCTCTGTTTCAATCTCCTCTGCCGTCAGTGGCTTCGGCAGATACTCCTCGATGACGCGAACTTGTGCCAGCTCCTCTTCGGCAAGGTCCGGTCGGTTTTGCTGTTCGAAGGTAGCGGCAGATTCCTTGCCCTGCTTGGCGAGCTTGGCAAGAATCTTCAGTGCGGCAGCGTCCTCAAGGGTGTCGTTGGCTCCCGGGGCTGTCTTTGCCTCGATAAATACCTTCTTGATGTTGCGCAAGGTCTCAAGACGCACCTTGTCGCGGGCTTTCATAGCCTCCTTGATGTCATTGCTTACTTGATCGTATAACATAACTTTAAGTGTTTTAAATTAAAAGAGGAGCTGCGAACAACCCCTCTTCCTAAATATGTTGATAAAAATATTCTAACTGAATTTTATCGTCCCCGTTATGGGCGTCTGCTTAGGTGTCGCCGCTTCGGTAGCGGTGTCTCCCTTCGACTGCTTCTTCAGTTCGTCATACTGGAGCTTGGAACGCTTGTATGTAGGTGTAGTCTCAACGGCAGAGATGAGGTTGTCGTTGTCGAGGTCTTCTTCGCTGAAGATAAAGCAGCGCGGCTTGAAACGCTTCTCGCCGTTCACGTCGTTGCCGTAGTACTGGTCGATGAGGTTTTGTTCGGCAGCCTCCTTTTCGCGCTTCTCGCGGATAGCAGCAGCGTTTATTGCCTTCTGGTCGGTGATGTTCATCTTGCCGTCTTCCACCTTCACGCCGAAGCCTGTGGCGAGGATAGTAACCTTAATCTTGTCGCCCAGTTCAGGGTCGTTGGAGAGGCCCCATTTCGTCTCGATATCGTCGTCGAAGCCGTCCATGAACTCGTTCACTGCTGTCATCTCTTCCATCATAAGAGTTCCCTTACCGTCTTTGCCGCCAGAGAACGACACGGAGAGAAGAATCTTCTTTGAGTGGTACACATCGTTGTCGTTGAGCAACGGAGAGTGTAGGGCTGCGTTTATTGCCTTCTTCATGCGGTCTTCGCCCTCACCGTAGCCTGTGCTCATGAGAGCTACGCCACCGTCTTTCAATACTGTCTTAACATCGTTGAAGTCGAGGTTGATGATACCGTGCATGGTGATAATCTCAGCGATGCTCTTTGCTGCGATGCTCAGAGTGTCGTCGGCCTTGCCGAAGGCATCCTCAACGGAAAGCTGTCCGTAGATGGAGAAGAGACGCTCGTTGTTGATTACCAGCAGGGCGTCAACATTCTTTGCCATGCGCTCTACTCCGGCAAGGGCCTTCAGAATCTTCTTCTTTCCTTCCCATTTGAATGGGATGGTAACGATACCTACGGTAAGTATACCCATGTCCTTGGCGATGCGCGCCACCTCCGGACCGGCTCCGGTACCAGTACCGCCACCCATTCCGGCTGTGATGAATACCATCTTAGTGCCGTCGTTGAGCATGTTGCGTATTTCGCCTTCGCTCTCCACAGCTTTTTCTTTACCCGTTTCCGGATTGTTTCCGGCTCCAAGACCTTCTTCTCCGAGCTGCAGGTGGACAGGTACTGGAGAATCATCGAGAGCCTTCTTATCGGTGTTGCAAAGAACGAAAGTAACATCGTGGATACCCTCACGGTACATGTGGTTTACTGCGTTGCCTCCTCCTCCTCCAACACCGATAACCTTAATTATGCTTTGTGGCTTGTCTGGCTCGCCGAATGCTAATGCCATTCTGCCAATCTTCTTATCGTCTGCCATATCTTTATTTCTTTAATTTTTCTTTTCTTGTTTAGAGCGGTTTATATATGCTCTGTGGTTTTATTCGTCCTCGCCCTCGGTGATGAGGTCTTTTAGCTTTCTCTTGAATGCTCCCCATTTGCTGCCGAAGCTTTCCTTGCGTTTCATCTCGTCAATCTTTGCGTTTGCTTCCTTGACGTAATCGCCGTTAGGGAAAGCGGAAATATAACGCTCATATGCCTCTATGGTGTTGTCGAGTTGGGCTTTGTCCCATTCTTTCTTGTCGTTCTGGCGTTCCTGGATAAACTTCTCGCCCGGTGTAGGTACTCTTCCTGTACCTGTCTGAATATTTGGGAAGGTTGTTGCTTGCTCGGTTTGAGGTGTAGCCTCTGCGGCTGGTTTCGTTTCGTTGTTGCCTGTAGCCGCAGCAAATATGTTCTGCTGAATGTTAAGTTCGCCGCCGTCGCAGCTCATGTCGCCTTTCTTCAGCAGTCCGAGAAGTGTGTTCATCGTTCCGTCGTGAGGCACGCTGATATTTTTGCTTGTTGTGTTCACATTGTCGGGAATGAACTGCACGGTAGTAATCTTTTCTATCTTTGTCTTTTTGCGGAAAGCTGTTTCTACGTTCTTCAGATTAGCTCCGCCACCGGTAAGGATTATTCCCCCGTTCAGCTTCTCCTGATATTCCGGTGATACTTGAGCCCATACGTTTTCTATAATCTCCTGCATCCTTGCTTCAACGACTTGCTGGAACTTAACGCTTGATACCTTATGCTCCAGATCGACAGAGAATTCCATCGTCTTGTTCAGTTCCTCCGGCTCATTGTATGCGCTGCCGTATTTGCGTTTCATCTTTTCTGCCACTTCATCGTCGATGTTGAGAGTGGTGAGGTCTTTTGTTATATTTTTGCCTCCAAGAGGAATTACGGCAATATGTCGCAGGATGTTCTTGTGGTAGACAAGCATTGTAGTGGTGTCGTAGCCAAGGTCGACGAGCAGGCATCCGGCGCGTTTCGACGTGTCGTCGAGGATGCAGTCGGCAAGAGCGAGCGGTGCGATGTCGAGTTCGGCAATCTTGATGTTGGCACGCTCAAAGCAGTCGTTCAGACGGTCGTAGAAGGCTTTTCTCCATAGGATATTGAGGAAATTGCCGGTCAGCCGGTCAGCCTGTATGCCTGCCGGATCAGTCTGAAGGTCGTTGCCAACCTTATATTCCTGTATTGCTACATCCAGAATCTCCTTGTCTGCATACGCTTTGTTTCGGTTGGCGTCCATCAGTTCGTTTACCATCTGTTGTGTTATGATGGTATCGCTTGGCAGGTCTTTTGTTATCTCGTGTTTCACGCTGAGAATAGACTGTCCGCCGACTCCAACGTAAACTTGAGAGATATCTCTGTTGAGAGCCGTCTTCAGTTTTCTAACGATGTTTGTAATACTCTGTACTGTCTTCTCGATATTGTAGACGATACCCTTACGGATATTGCCAAGGGAGTCTTCGCTGGCAATGGCATACACTGCTATACTGCCGTCGGCATTCTTTCCTCCGGCTATTCCCCTAATCTTGGATGAGCCCAGTTCAATTGCTACTATAAAATCCTTTGCTGGCATATTACTATATATTTTCAGGTTGCTTTTTATGTTTCTTGCATATAATTTGGTTGTCGAATTCCAGGTTTATGTATGGGTATTTGTTCCACCCCACTTGGCTTAGACCATATTTGTAGAATTTTTCAAGACGAGTGAGCTTACGCTTTACAAAGTCGTCTATCAGTTCCTTTCGCTTTGAGAAATAAGGTGACTGCGGCAGATTGCCCAGATAAACGATGTGGCTACCGACACGCGGTACCAGTTCGATACCGTGGTTGGGTAGTACATTTATTTGTTCGAACATATTTTTCCATAGGTCATTTGCCATTATCGCATCGGCAAACTGTGCTATGTAGTTGCGGGCAAACCACTGGTTGATGTTGCCTGTGGCGATGATAAGGTCGGAGGTGTATTTTGAATTTGGCATTATTCCGCCCTTGTCGTCAAGGTAATAGTCGTCGCCCTGTTGACTTTTGATGCGTATGATAGGCAGACGTTGTGTAATGCTGATGCATACGTGGTTGTTCTGGGTCTTGTAGCATTGAGCCGTGCTTACGAACGGACTTTTGCAAAGCAAGTCTTCTATAAGTCTTGGCTTTACTTCCGTCATTTTGCTGTTCAGCGGATACATGCGGTTTGTGATAAGTATTTTTTTCACTTCCGCCGCACTAAGGAATCCGTTGGCATTTTGGTCAGCAATCTGTATGTTCACCTCAGAGCATAGCTTTTTGCTCTCGTCCGGCTTGTTGAACGAGATCATGGCAACGAAGACATACACAAGGAGTATGAAATCGAGCATTATTATTATCAGCCTTTTATATATCGGGCGCATCTATGTCTGTATTTATTCTTTTCTGTTTTTATTTGCTGAGTTGTTCTCTTATTTTGAGAGCTTTGCCTCAAGAATCTTCTCTATTTGCGGAACGTAGTTGTCGAGGTCGCCAGCACCGAGGACTACGAGGACTTCAAAGTCGTGGTCTTTGACGTAGTTGAGAACGTCCTCCTTGTGTATCATTTCCTTCTCTACACCATCTTCAAGATTATCATAGATAAGCTTTGAAGTAACACCTGGTATTGGTTCCTCTCTTGCCGGATAGATGTCGCAGAGAACTACTCTGTCGAGAAGACTGAGACTTTTTGCAAAGTCTTTGTAGAAGTCGCGAGTTCTTGTATACAGATGCGGCTGGAAGATTGCTGTAATCTTTTTGTCCTTGTAGAGTTCTCTGATGCTCTTTGCGCTCTGGTAAATCTCTTTCGGGTGATGAGCGTAGTCGCTCATGAACACAAGATTGTCGGTTTTAATCTTGAAGTCGAAGCGGCGGTCAACACCATGATAAGTGCTTATTCCGTATTTCAGTTCCTCGGCTGTACATCCGTTGAGTTGTGCCATTGCCATTGCAGCTACAGCGTTTTCTATGTTGATTGGAACAGGTTGTCCGAGCTGAACGTTACTGATGCTTTCAACAGGTGAGATGAAATCGAAAGTGATTTCTCCATTTTCGATTTTTATGTTCTCAGCATGGAAGTCACCTTTGTCGCGACTGTATTCATAGACTTTCACGCCATCTTGAACATCAGCTTTCATTTCCAAATCAGTATGGATAATCAGTGCACCGCCTGGCTGGATAAGAGACGAATAGTGGCGGAAGCTTTCGAGATAAGCTTCTTTAGTGCCATAGATGTCGAGGTGGTCAGGGTCTGTTGACGTTATGACACTCATCCATGGGCGCAACCAGTGGAAACTCCTGTCGAACTCGTCTGCCTCGATTACTACAAAGTCGCTCTTCTTGCTGAGAATATAGTTTGTTCCGTAGTTCTTCGAGATGCCGCCAAGAAAGGCATTGCAGTCAATTGAACTTTGATGCATGATGTGGGCGCACATGGTTGAGGTTGTTGTCTTTCCGTGAGTTCCGGCAACACAAAGTCCTTTGTGAGTCCTTGTCAGCATTCCAAGTACTTGGGCTCTTTTTTCCACATCGAAATTATTCTCGCGGAAGAATACAAGTTCTTTATGTTCTTGTGGAATAGCTGGAGTATAAACCACAAGAGTAGATTCTTGTTTTTTGCATGCATGCGGAATGTCGTTAACATTCTCTTCATAATGAATCAGCATGCCTTCTTTTTCAAGTTGTGCAGTAAGTGTAGACGGTGTTTTGTCGTAGCCTGCTACAACAAGTCCGCGATGGATGAAATAGCGTGCGATGGCACTCATTCCGATGCCACCGGCACCGATGAAATATACAGCTTTAATATCTTTTAGTTCCATTGTTTCTGATATATAAGGTTTATTATTTTCTTTCTGCTAATTTCAGTACCTCATCGGCTATGATGTCGGCAGAGTCTGGTAGTCCGAGTTCCTTTACGTTCTCTGCAAGACTATGTAGTTTGCCTTCGTCTTTTACAGTATCGAGAGCCAGTTGTATTACCTTATCCCTTGCATCGGCATCCCTAACCATAAGAGCAGCATCCTTGTTCACGAGCGCCATAGCGTTTTTCGTCTGATGGTCTTCTGCCACATTAGGTGAAGGCACGAGGATGACCGGTTTGCCGATGAGGCAGAATTCTGAGATGCTACTTGCACCGGCACGGCTTATAACGAGATCGGCAGCCTTGTATGCAGCTCCCATGTCAGCGATAAAGTCGAGCACTTTAAGCATAGGCATGTCTTTGTGGCTTTCCATCGTCTGCATTATCTTTGCGTTATAGTATTTGCCGGTCTGCCATATAAACTGTACGCCAGATTCTTTTATGTCGTCAAGATGTTTGAGAACACTCTCGTTTACAGTGCGTGCCCCGAGACTACCACCCACAATAAGAATTGTCTTTTTTGAAGGGTCAAGTCCGAATGCCTTTACTGCCTCATCATGCGAAATTTCGCTATTTACGATATTCTGTCTTACCGGATTACCTGTTTTCATAATCTTATCTGCAGGGAAGAAGCGCTCCATACCGTCGTAAGCCACACAAATCTTATTGACTTTAGTAGAGAGCATCTTATTTGTCTTTCCGGCATACGAATTCTGTTCCTGTATAAGACTCGGTACGCCCAAAGCATGTGCGGCATCAAGGGTAGCACCGCTTGCATATCCGCCGACACCTACGGCAGCCATAGGCTTGAAGTCTTTTATTATCTTTTTTGCCATGTGCTTACTTTTCAGATAGTCGACAAGTACTCCGATATTCTTCGGTGACCATAGTGGGCGTATTAGTCCTCTAACTGGCAGACCTTTGATTTCGTAGCCGGCAGCAGGAACGCGTTGCATCTCCATTCTGCCCAAAGCTCCAACAAATAGAATTTTGGCATCCGGCCGTTTTGCCTTGATGGCGTTGGCGATAGAGACAGCGGGGAATATATGTCCGCCTGTTCCGCCTCCGCTTATTATGATTCTTAGTTCATTATCCATAACTATAGTATTTTATCTTAATTCTTTTTATTGTCTTTGTTTCAGTTAGCAGCAACTGTTGCTGTAGCTGGTTTCATGCCATCGGCTGCATTTACTTTTTTTAGAGCATCGATGGCGGTTATTTTCTTCTTTGCGGGTCGTGTATTCTCATCGTTAGTATTGTCCTTTTTCTTTGCAGAATAGCTGACGCTCAGTATAACTCCGATATAAACGCAGTTCACGATAGACGATGTTCCTCCCTTACTTATTAGAGGTAGCGGCTGACCGGTAACAGGGGCGAGCCCTACGGCAACCATCATGTTAAACAGTGCCTGTGTAACAAGCAGCAGAGAGAAGCCTATGATAAGTAGAGCCGGGAATGTGTTTACACACCTGTTGGCAATTGCTGCAGTGCGGAACAGTATTATTATATACAGCAGACAAACGATGAATGCTCCCACGACACCTGTCTCTTCAACAATGATTGCATAGATGAAGTCGGAGAAAGCCTGTGGCAGATAGTCTCTTGCCGTAGAGTTACCCGGTCCCTTGCCCACCATGTTTGATGATGCTATGGCAATATTTGAGTAGCCCACTTGTGCCTCGTTGTTGAGGTCGAATTCCTCTGGTGGCACTTGCTTGTGAGTCAAGAACTTATCTATTCGGCTTTTCCAAGTGTCAAGTCGGTGGAAGATTCCTTTGCTCTCTTTTTTCTGCACTGCATCCTTCTTTAAAGAACTGTCGACCATGGACATTTTAGGGCTTACAGCTTCAGTGTCATTCTTGTCAGTACCGAAAACCATGATTGCGCTGATTGCAAAAACAACGAGTACTGCAACTCCGCCGAAGAGCTTTCCAAGTTGTCTTTTAGGAACTTTCCCTATCCACATCATTAGCACCACAACGATGCCAAGAAGCATGGCAGTAGACAGATTTTCAAGTCCGATAAGAGTGAGAAAGACGCAACAGATCCAAAATATGAACCTAAAAGCATCCTTGTCAACTCCGTTGGGTGTCTGCATCGCACTAAGAATCTGTGCCGTAGCCATAACAACAGCCCCCTTTGCTATTTCCGAAGGCTGAAACTGCAGTCCGGTTCCGGGAATTGGAATCCACCGGTGTCCGTCGTTTACGGCTCCAATGAAGAAACAAACTATCAGTGCCAAAAATGATCCCAATAATGCAAAAGGAGTAACAATCTTGAAATATTTGCATTTTATGTTCATTGTAGCCACCATGAAAACCACTCCAACTCCGAGGAGTAGAGTGTGTTTGATGACCGGTCCCCAATAGTTGGAAGTCTTGTAGGTCAGATTGCTCGAGGCACTGAATACCTCGACGATACTGATAAGACAGAGTATTATGAAAACTGCCCAAATAGTTCCGTCCCCTTTAAGCTTTTTGTTTGATGTTGCTGTTTCCTCAGCCATTTATTTGCCTCCGTTAATATTATAGTTGTCTGACGAGGCTCTTGAATTGTTCGCCTCTGTCTTCCATATTCTTAAACAAGTCGAAACTTGCACAACACGGACTGAGCAGTACTGTATATCCCGGCTTTGCCATTTCGTGGCAAGCCTTTACGCAGTCCTTCATGTTGTGGGTGTCGGCAACAGGAATCCCCATACCGTCGAAGAAATCATGCAACTTCTTGTTGTCAGCACCGAGGTATACCAATCCGGCACATTTTTTCTTTACGAGATCCTTAATCTCGTTGTAGTCGTTGCCCTTGTCTTTTCCTCCAAGAATAAGAATCGTTGGAGTTTTCATGCTCTCAAGGGCATACCAACAGGCATCCACGTTTGTAGCCTTAGAGTCGTTGACGTAAAGTACGCCGTCGACAGTAGTAACCTTCTCAAGTCTGTGCTCAACACCCGGGAAGTCGCTGAGGCTCTTTCTTATATCTTCCTTCTTTATGCCGGCGATATTAGATGCAATACCTGCCGCAAGCGAGTTGTAGATATTGTGCTTTCCTGTCAGCGACAATTCCTCCTGCTCCATATTGAATGGGGTAGGGTATTCGATTTTATACTGTCCCTCCTCGATGTATCCGATAGAGCCTTTCTCTTTAAGTTCAGAGAACGGACATTTTACAGCCTTGATGTCGTATTTGTCAAGCTCTTTCTTAATTACCGGGTCGTCGTTCCAGAAGATAAACGAGTCTTCACTCGTTTGGTTCTGAATGATTCTCATCTTGGCGTCTACATAATTCTGCATGCAGAAGTCGTATCTGTCCAGGTGGTCTGGTGTAATATTAAGCAGAATGGCAATATTGGCACGGAAGTCATACATGTTGTCGAGCTGGAAAGAACTCAGTTCGATAATATAATATTCGTGCGGATCCTCAGCCACTTGCAGAGCCAGACTCTTACCGATATTGCCAGCCAGTCCGGCATCATACCCTGCATTCTTGAAGATATGGTAAATAAGCGACGTCGTTGTAGTCTTGCCGTTGCTTCCAGTTATACAAATCATTTTAGAATTAGTATATCTTCCGGCAAATTCAATTTCGCTGATGATATGTATGTTTTTGTCCATACATTTCTTAATCATCGGAGCTTCCTTAGGTATGCCAGGACTCTTGATGATTTCGTCAGCGTTGAGAATCTTCTCTTCCGTATGGTGTCCTTCCTCCCATTCAACGCCGTGGTCGTCCATCAGCTTTTTGTATTTGTCTTTAATCGACGACATGTCGGAGACAAATACATCAAATCCTTCTTTCTTTGCCAATACGGCAGCTCCGGCACCGCTCTCGCCGGCTCCAAGTATTACAATTCTTTTCATTTTTCTTCCTTTTCGTTTTTATGTGATAAGAGAACTGGGGGTTATGGGATTTCTGTTGTGGATTTGATGGAGAATTGGGAACACAGAGCTACTAATCCCTAATCTCTAATCCCTAATCTCTAATCCCCATTTCCTGCTCCCTAATCCATTATCTCATCTTTAATGTTATGATAGTCAGTGCTGCAAGAATTATCGTTACGATCCAGAATCTAATAGTTATTTTAGATTCGTGAACAGCAGTATTCGGCTTCTTGAACAGGTATTTGATGCTTGGGTCAAGTTGCTCGTTTGTCGTACGGAAAGTATCGTGTAGCGGAGCACGCTTGATGAGGCGCATCTTCTTGCCGTGTTTCGTTCCCCATTTAGCCACATACACTTGCAGGATAACACTAAGGCTCTCAACAAAAAATATGCCGCAAAGGATAGGAAGCATCAGCTCCTTGTGTATTATTATGGCGCAGACACCGATGATGCCGCCGATAGTCAGCGAACCGGTATCCCCCATAAATACCTGAGCAGGGTAGGAATTATACCAAAGGAAGCCTATCAAAGCTCCGACGAATGCGCATAAGAACACCACCAGCTCCTGAGACCCAGGGATATACATTATATTCAGATATGCAGCATATTCAATATGGCTGCTTACGTAGGCGAATATACCGAGAGCCACACCTATAATTGCGGAGTTGCCGGCACACATACCATCCATGCCGTCATTGAGGTTTGCACCATTTGAAACAGCCGTTACTACAAGTATCGTCATGATGACAAAGAGAATCCATCCTGCAGCAACCTTGTATTTCCCGCAGAACGCCATAATGTTGGCATAGTCGAGGTTATGTCCTTTTACAAAAGGAATTGTAGTTTTCAGCGACTTCACCGGTTCGGCACGGTGTTTTACCACAATCTCCGTTCCGTTCTCTTTCTTCAGCGTAACGTTCTCGTTAACCTTAGCGTCAGGGCTCATCCATAGGATAAGTCCAACAATAAGACCGATACTAATCTGTCCTACGATTTTGAATCTGCCAGGAAGTCCCTCCTTGTTGTGTCTGAAAATCTTGATATAGTCGTCAAGTCCTCCGAGGAATCCCAGCCATACCGTAGTAACAATCATCAGTATGAGATAGATGTTCCTCATTCTGCCAAGCAGAATAACCGGCAGCAAGATAGCCACGATTATGATGATGCCTCCCATAGAAGGCACACCGATTTTCTTTACTCCAAACGGGTCAATTTTAGCGTCACGTTGTGTCTCGGTAATCTGCTTGCTCTTCAAGTATTTGATAAATTTCTCTCCGAACCATGCCGAGATTATGAGCGACAAAATGAGTGCCAGTAAAGCACGGAATGAGATATATCCCCACATATGGCTTCCCGGGATACCAAACTGCTCTAAGAATCTGAATAGATAGTATAACATAATTATTAATGAAGAGTGAAGAATAAAGAATGAAGAATTTAAATTCTCCATAGCCTGTTTCCTTCACGTTGTTACTTTCTTGTTGTTCATTCCTTTCGTGACTGTGGATTATTTCATAATCTCCCTTAACACTTCCTTGTCGTCGAAATGGTGTTTCACGCCTTTAATCTCCTGATAATTCTCGTGTCCCTTTCCAGCAACGAGGATAACGTCACCTTTCTGAGCCATCATACATGCCGTGCGGATAGCCTCCTTGCGGTCAACGATGCTCACCACCTTCTTCATCTGTTGCTGGTCAAGTCCGGCAAGCATATCGTTGATGATGTCTTGCGGCTCTTCAAATCGAGGGTTGTCGCTTGTGATGATAACCTTATCGCTTTGTTTTACTGCCTCCTGTGCCATAAGCGGTCGTTTGCCTTTGTCGCGGTTGCCGCCGGCTCCGCAAACTGTTATTACATGTCCCTTGCCGTTGAGCACCTCATGTATAGCCTTGAGAACATTCTCCAGAGCATCCGGTGTATGAGCATAGTCAACAATCGCCGTGTATCCGTCAGGCGACTGTATAGGCTCCAGTCTGCCGCTAACGCTTTTCAGTGTGCTCATTACGAGAAGTATGTTTTCCGGTTTCTCTCCCAACATCACAGCCGCTCCATAAACGGCGAGCAAGTTGCTGACGTTGAATTTACCGATAAACTGTACCCCCACTTCGCGTCCGTCAATCTCCAGATACATTCCTCCGAAGTGGCACTCCAGGATTTTAGCCTTGAAGTCCGCCATAGTTCGGATAGAGTAAGTCTTTATCGTAGCCTTAGTGTTCTGCACCATTATCATGCCGTTCTTATCGTCGGCATTAGTGATGGCGAAAGCCGTTTTAGGCAGCATGTCGAAGAAAGCCTTCTTTGCATTGCGGTAGTTCTCGAATGTCTTGTGGTAGTCGAGATGGTCGCGTGTAAGGTTGGTAAATATACCTCCGGCAAAGTTAAGTCCTCCGATTCTCTTCTGTGCGATGGCATGAGAGCTACATTCCATGAAGGCATATTGGCAACCGGCTTCCACCATGCGGTGCAACAGATAGTTTAGCTCTATCGGGTCCGGTGTAGTATGGTCGGCAGGTATCGCCTCGTCTTCGATATAATTGCAGACCGTAGACAATAGTCCGCATTTATATCCTAACTTTCTGAACATATTATATAATAAGGTGGCGATTGTCGTCTTGCCGTTGGTGCCGGTTACGCCCACGAGCTTCAACTTTCTCGACGGGTCTCCGTAGAACAGGGTTGCAACTTTTCCTACGGCGTCTTCGGTAGATTCCACCTGTACATATGTTACTCCTTCCGCCTTTTCCTCCGGCATATCTTCGCAGAGAACAGCCTTGGCTCCCATTTCTATTGCTTTGGCTATAAACTTGTGCCCATCCACTTGTGTGCCTCGCAGTGCGATAAACAGGTGTCCGTCGGCAATCTTCCGTGAGTCGATGTTCACGCCCTTTATGTCTATGTCCGTCTCGCCGTTAATGGCGAGAGGTGTTATGTTCTTTAAAAGTTCTTCTAACTTCATATCGTATTGTTTTTAGTTGTTTTTTCTTTTTATGGGAGTTCTGGGAGTTCTGGGAGTTCTGCGAGAACTGGGAGAACTGGGAGAACTTGCAGATGCTAATTGTTCAGCTTGATGGAGCAGCGTTGCCCTCTCCTTATCTTTACTCCCGGATGTATACTCTGTTCGTAAACCTTTCCACGTCCGTAGATAGTAACTTTTAGTCCTCTGGTCTCCAGCATATATACTGCATCACGTGCCCCCATCCCGGTCACGTCGGGCATTACCCATTTGCTGTATACCGGTTGTTTCACGAGACTGACGCTGCCGTTTCTGTCTTCAGCCTTTCCCCATATAGGGTTGCCGTTGGCATAGCTGCCGCCCCAGTTCTTGTTAGTTCTGATGTTGAGATGCGTCAGGACATAGTCGGCCGATAGGATGTTTCCGCATTTAACTTGAGGCATCATTATCGACGATGAATCCCTTGCATCAGAGGCAAGCAACTTCAAGCTTTGTGCCATAATACCTTCGGATATCTGGTGGAACACCGCTCCGCTTTGCAGTCCTCCAGATGCCGGAAGTCCCGGTTTCTGTATACATACGATGCAACTGTATCTTGGAGCGTCGGCAGGAAAGTAGCCGGCAAAGCTGACGAGATAGTTCGTCTGTCCGTTCTTATATCCCGCCTTACCCTTTGATATCTGTGCCGTTCCGGTTTTTCCCGCCACTTTAAACGATGGCGATCCGGCACGCTTTCCCAGTCCTTGGCTAACGACATGATAGAGAATAGTCTGCATTTCTTTCAGCGTTTTCTCTTTACATATCCGTTCTCTAATAATGGTGGTCGGGAAGTCCTTCACGATTTCGCCGTCTTTCATCACTGCTTTCACGAATCTCGGCGCCACCATCTTTCCATTGTTGGCAATGGCATTGTAGAAGGTCAGCGTATATATCGGCGGAATCTGCGTTTCGTATCCGATACTCATCCATGGCAGGGTAGTGCCATACCAGTTGTTGATAATCTTCCCCTTTTTGTTCCTCTTCGGCGAGCGAATTTGAGCTTTAGCCGCTCCCACGAAAGGCAAGTGGAGTTCAGCTCCCATTCCGAGCCGCTTTATCCCTTCCACGAATTTCTCCGGATGCTGTCCGTAGAACCTGTCGATGATGCGGCTCACTCCGATATTAGAGCTGACCTCAAGGGTCTTCGGCAGTGAAATAGTTCCGTATCCGCCCTTTGCCCAGTTATGGTCCTTCATCTTCGCACCATACATGTCCCATACTCCGCATCCCGTGTCGACCATGTAGGTAGTGTCACACATGCCGTCGTCGAGGGCGAGCATTATCGAAGCCGTCTTGAATACGGAACCCGGTTCGAGCAGATCCGACACGGCGTTGTTCTTTATCTCGTAGTAGTTGCCGTCGCCGCATTTCGTCATGTTCACCATTGCCTTTATGTCGCCGGTCTTCACTTCCATGACGATAGCCACACCCACCGTACCGTTAATCTCGCGTAGCTTCTCCACGAGAGCCCGTTCAGAGAGGTCTTGCATGCCCACGTCGAGAGTCGTTATGATGTCAGAACCGTTTACCGGCTCCTTTTCCACCTCCGCAATATTCTTGTTGAAAACCTTTTTGATGTTCTTTATTCCGGGCACACCTCTCAGATAGGAGTCAAACCACTGTTCAAGTCCGTTCTTCGGCTTACCGTTCCATGTTACGAGGTCGCCGATAGTTCTCGATGCAAGTGAGCCGAAAGGCTTCTTTCTTGTAGAGAACGTTTCGTAGTTGAATCCTCCTCTGTATGGTGCCTGGTTAAACACCGGCAGTTTCTTTATGGCGGAGAACTGCTCGAAAGTAACCCTTCCCTTCACGATAGCCCAGCTCTTGCTCGTCTTGTCGTATCCTTTCTGCAGATGCTCTTTAATATCCGAGATGCTCTTGTCAGGAAAAATCCTGTGAAGTCCGTCGCATATTTTGTTGAAATCGGCGTGCCACATCGAGTCGCGAAACTGTTTGCACACGCTGAAGTCTATTTTTACTTCATATTCGGGCAGCGTACCAGACAGCAGTCGTCCGTCGCAGCTCAGAATGTTGCCGCGCTCAGGAATGATAGGCTCGTTTTCAATCCTTTTCTGGGCAGCCACCTTCATCCAGTAGTCGTGTTTCACCGTACCTATATATATAATCCTTCCGATTATAATAGCTCCGATAGCAGCCATGACCCATGCCACGAGCTTGTATCTGGATATTATTTTCTTGTTGTCTAATGGTTTGCTCATTGTTCCGGAACATTTATTATATAAGGTGGTTGTGTCGGGATATGAAGAACGCTGTCCTTGTTCATCCTCAACATTTCAAGCACATTGCTCTCGCGGCTCATCTCCGTCAGTTCGCTTGCGCTCGACATGGATTTGAGTTTAGCCTCCTCCAGGTCTTTTGTCAGCTTTGATATTTCTATTCGCTGCTGGTCGCAGCTGTATCTGTTCGATACGTATACTATGGTGAATGCCATGATGAGCATTACGAGCCATATCTGTTTGCGGAGCAGTTTGGCATTCAGGAACTCACCGCCGAGGATTTTCTTTAGCGTAAACTCGGCCGAGAGGGGAAGCTCGTCCTCTCTTGCCTGCTCCTCCACGATTCGCCTTAGCTCTTCGCGTTCCGCCTGTTGCTCTTGTTCCTCAGCGCTTGCCTGCTGTTCCTTTATGTCTTTTTTTGTCTCTTCTTCTTTCATTTCTTTTCGGCTATTCTGAGTTTAGCGCTTCTGCTGCGCGGATTGCGCTGCTGCTCCTCTGTGTCGGGTATTATGACCTTGTTGTTCACGAGCCTGTATGGCGTCTCGCATCTTCCGAAGAAGTCCTGTTTTACTTTACCCTCCGGGTTTCCCGCCTTCATCATGTTCTTCACGATGCGGTCTTCCAGACTGTGGTATGTTATAACCGAAAGTCTGCCGCCAGGTTTAAGCAAGCTTGTTGCAGCCTCGAGCATTTCCCTGAGAGCCGACATCTCGTGGTTGACCACGATGCGCAGAGCCTGGAAGAGCTTTGCCATTTCCTTCTTTCCCCTTTCCTTCGGGAACAGTTGTTCCGTTACGTCAATCAGATCCTGAGTTGTCAGTATCGGCTTCTGAGTCCTTGCCTTGACTATTGTGGCAGCAATGCGTCGCGAGTTTTTCAGTTCGCCGTAGAGGTAGAAAATGTCGGCAAGTTGTTCCTCGTCCATTTTGTTAAGCAAGTCAGCCGCCGTATCGCCACCGCGCTTGTTCATCCTCATGTCGAGAGGTGCGTCGAATCGGAACGAGAATCCCCTCGTTTCGTCGTCGAAGTGATGACTTGACACTCCGAGGTCAGCCAGTAGTCCGTCGATGCCTTCCACTCCATAGTATCTCATCCAGTTCTTTAAGTATCTGAAATTGCTCCTGACGAAGGTGAAGTTTCCTTGTGGCTCCACGTTCCTCTCGGCGTCGGCATCCTGGTCGAAACTGTACAGGTGTCCGCTGTTGTCAAGTCGCGAGAGAATTTCGCGACTGTGTCCGCCGCCGCCGAATGTAACGTCGACGTAAATGCCGCCCGGTTTGATGTCGAGCCCGTCAACGCTTTGTTTAAGCAGTACGGGTACGTGGTAAGTGTCAATTATATTGGTCATTTTCTTTTTGTTTCTAAATTGGAGAACTGTTGTTTTCTTGTCAGAACCCAGATTCTTTTCCGGTTCGTTGGCTTTCATTCTTGTCCGAGGTATCCTCTCTGTAGTTCGTTCCGCCTTGCGTCATGATACTTTCCAGTGCAGCCCCGAACTCATCAGGTTCCATAAAAGGCTTCTCGGTGTTCTTTTCGCTCCAGATTTCGATAGAGTCCCCCATGCCGATGAATCTGACTCCCTGTTTTATGTCCGCCATCTCAATGTATCGTTTTGGAATCAGGAATCTGCCGTTGCCGTCAAGTGTTATCGCTTCCACGTCTGACACGAACTGGCGGAATATGCGCTGGTGCTCGCTGTTCCATCTGTTTAGCTTAGAGCGCAACTCGTCCATCTGTCTGTTCCATACGCTTTCCGGAAACAGCGTGAGACAGGGCTGAAAGACGTCCTTTCTCATTACGAGACTTTCCTCTCCGCCAGTCTGTAAAACCTTGCGGAATGTTGCCGGAAGGAACACTCGTCCTTTCGCGTCAACTTTAGCCTCTATGTTTCCTAAAAATCGCATACGTACATATTAAAGGGTTTTCGGCTCCAAAGTTACACAAAATTCCCCACACTCCACCACTTTACTCCACAAAAATGCAAAAATGGTCCGGTTTTTTTGATAAGAGCCTACTTCAAACCCTGTTTTTTGTACTGGTTCTGTTTGATTTTTATAAAGCTCGTTTGGATAGTTAGTGTGGTGTTGGCTGATATGGGTAAAACTCCTTTTATCGTGTATACCTAATGGTGAAATCATGAAGAAGTTATAAAAATTTTTTTTTGGTGATTTTACCCTCACACCCTCACACTTTGGTGTAACGTGCAGATACACAGATAGATAAGGTGTGAGGGGTGGTGTGAGGGTAAGGGTTTTTACCCTCACCCGCTTTATCCGTGTCGTTTATATAAAAACGACAGACTTTCCGAAAGTGGCAATAAAAGTATACTTGTTCTGCACTTTTGGTATTTGGCAGGAATACCAAAAGTGCTTCAGTCAAGCACCAAAAGTGCTTTTCTTAAACATTACTTGCAAAGCTATGCTTCGGCAACGGGAATTGTATATCCGCATTATGAGAACATATCTCGAAGAACAGAAAGCGATTTCATTTCCCGAAAGCCGGGAACATGAAGACGGTAGAAGTCGAGGATGACGTCGAGACACCGGTTGCGCTCTGTGTGCGACATTTTGAAAAAACGCATCGTCTCATAATTCATGCGCATGATTAGTTGCATCTTCTTCGTATCTTCCGGGCTGAGAAATCCTCTTTGCTGAGGGGCGAACTTGACGAAGCATCCGTTCTGCAAGTCGAAAGAGCATCCGTCGGTATAGTCGTCGACGTTTGGGTAGAAGCCGATGAATCTTGTAAGTCGCATCATGAAGACGAGATGGAAATTGGAAAACCCTTCCTTGACATTGTCAAACCATTGGATGCTCTCCGATACATAATCGTAGAGTAGAGCTGTGTCTTGTTCCGAGCGCGTGGCATTCGAAAGGAACTCGGCAAGAAAGATGGATATCGTCAGCTTGTATGGATGAAATGGGATAGATGTGAAGGGAACGATGATATGGGCGTCCTTGATTGTGGCAATCTGTCCGGGAGTTTTTCGCTCGAGCTCAAGTTCGAGAATTGAAAGCGGCTGGAAAATCTGTCGCTTCCCCTTGCTCTTTTTTGATGAGCTTACCGACATGACACACGACATTCTGCCCTCCTCCTTAGAGAGCGTGTCGACCATCATTTTCGTGTCGCTGAACATGAAGGCTCGTAGGATTATTACATTAGAACAGAATCGCATAATGACTGCAAAAGTATCAAAAAACAGCTGAAAAACACTGGGAAAAGCGCAAAAACAATAGGAAAAACACAAAAAAATGCATTTTCTTCTGAAAATATTTGCGCAATTAATTTAAATGCCGTAACTTTGCACCGCAAAAATCAAGTCATGGTCCCTTCGTCTATCGGTTAGGACGAGAGATTTTCATTCTCTAAAGAGGAGTTCGACTCTCCTAGGGACTACAAATAAAATAAAAGAATAATAACAAGATGGCAAATCACAAATCATCAATTAAGAGAATCCGTCAGGACAAGAAAAAGAATTTGCACAACAGATATTATGCAAAGACTATGCGTAACGCTGTTCGCAAGTTGCGCGCTATTACAGATAAGGAAGAGGCAGTAAAGATGTATCCAAGCGTACAGAAGCTTCTTGACAAATTGGCTAAGACAAACCTTATTCACAAGAATAAGGCTGCAAACCTCAAGTCAAGCTTGGCTCTTCATATCAACAGCCTGTAATAACGAAACTGTTGTTATTGAACAAGTATACAAAGGTGCTACAATCAAAACATGATTGTGGCACCTTTGCTTTTTCAGTACGGCACAGTGATACGGCTATTTTCGTAGGGACTTTTGATAGCTTTCTACTAAAGTAGAACAAGAATAATTCACTTTTAGCCGTAAAAGTTTTAAGATGTCAATAAAAATAGCTATCTTTGCCACTTGAAAATACAATCCAAGTAATGTCAGAAAATCAAATAAACGAAAATAATTATTCCGCCAGCAACATTCAAGTGCTGGAGGGATTGGAAGCCGTGCGCAAACGTCCGGCTATGTACATCGGAGATATAAGTGAGAAGGGACTTCATCACCTCGTGAATGAAACGGTAGACAACTCCATCGATGAGGCAATGGCAGGCTATTGCACGCATATCGAAGTTACCATAAACGAGGATGAATCCATAACCGTGCAAGACAACGGACGAGGAATACCGGTAGATGAGCACAAGAAACTCCACAAGTCGGCGCTCGAAGTGGTAATGACCGTGCTTCATGCCGGAGGAAAGTTCGATAAAGGCTCATATAAGGTCAGTGGCGGACTCCACGGAGTAGGTGTGAGCTGCGTGAATGCCTTGTCGACAAGAATGAAGTCGCAAGTGTTCCGCGATGGTAAAATCTATCAGCAGGAATACGAAAAGGGAAAACCACTCTATCCTGTAAAGGTAGTCGGCACGACAGAACTCCGCGGAACACGCCAGCAGTTCTGGCCGGATCCAACAATCTTCACTACGACATTATATAAATATGACATCATCGCAAAGCGCATGAGGGAACTGGCATATCTGAATGCCGGCATAACAATCACCCTTACCGATATGCGTCCCGATGAAGAAGGCAAGACACGTCAGGAAGTGTTCCATGCCAAAGAGGGACTCAAGGAATTCGTGCGTTACGTAGACCGTCACCGCACACATCTCTTTGATGATGTAATTTATCTGAAAACGGAAAAGCAGGGCATTCCAATCGAAGTCGCTATAATGTATAATACGGACTATAGCGAGAATATACACTCCTATGTAAACAACATCAATACCATAGAGGGTGGAACCCATCTCGTGGGCTTCAGGATGGCGCTCACCAGAACGTTGAAGAAATATGCCGACAACGATCCTGCAATATCAAAGCAGATTGAAAAGGCAAAGATCGAGATTGCAGGAGAGGACTTCCGCGAAGGACTGACTGCCGTAATCTCTATAAAAGTGGCAGAGCCACAGTTTGAAGGACAGACAAAGACAAAGCTCGGCAATAGCGAAGTAGCCGGAGCCGTGCAGCAAGCCGTGTCGGAAGCTCTGACCTATTATCTCGAGGAGCATCCGAAAGAGGCAAAGCAAATCTGCGACAAGGTGATACTTGCAGCTACAGCACGTATTGCAGCACGCAAGGCTCGCGAGAGCGTGCAGCGCAAGAACCCGATGACCGGAGGCGGACTGCCGGGAAAACTTGCCGACTGCTCTAATCGCGATCCGAAAGAATGCGAGATATTCCTCGTCGAGGGAGATTCAGCCGGTGGTTCGGCAAAACAGGGACGCGACCGCTATCGTCAGGCCATACTTCCGCTGAGAGGAAAAATCCTCAATGTCGAAAAAGTAATGTGGCACAAAGTATTTGAAAGCGAGTCCGTGATGAATATCATACAGAGTATCGGCGTGCGCTTCGGCGTTGACGGCGAAGACGACAAAGAGGCAAATACCGACAAACTGCGCTACGACAAGATAATCATCATGACCGATGCCGATGTCGATGGTTCACACATCGACACACTCATCATGACACTCTTCTATCGATTCATGCCAAAGGTAATCCAGGAAGGACATCTATATATTGCCACTCCGCCACTTTACCTCTGCACATATAAGAATAAGGTGAAGGAATACTGCTATACCGACCAGCAGCGCCAGGCATTCCTCGACAAGTATGGCAATGGAGTCGACGACGACAAGAACATACATACCCAGCGCTATAAAGGTTTGGGAGAGATGAATCCGGAGCAGCTTTGGGATACCACAATGAATCCGGAAACGCGACTTCTGAAGCAGGTGAACATCGAAAATGCCGCTGAAGCAGACGAGATATTCTCTATGCTGATGGGTGATGATGTAGAGCCGCGCCGACAGTTTATCGAAGACAATGCCACCTATGCTAACATCGATGCATAAGGCAATGTCTTGAAAACTCAGAACCGTCAAGACAACCATAAAAACAACCAATAAAAGACAAGAAAGGGCATGAATAGGAAGAAAAACCTATATCATGCCCTATTTTATTGCGCAAACAGTTGCATACTTTAATAAATATTGTTAACTTTGCAGCGTTCAGTGGAATGGGGAGCCCCGGAGGAGCTCCTCATTTTATTTTAAGTCCCTCGCTGAAGGAGAAATTGTAAAGGATGACATTAAAGCCAAAGGGAGGGACAACACAACTTATTTTTTATATATGATAGACAAAAACGTAGTTGAGAATTTAGTTAACCAATGGCTCGAGGATAAAGACTATTTCCTTGTAGACATCGAAATTAGCTCCGATGACAGAATCGTAGTGGAAATCGACCATGCCGACGGCGTGTGGATAGAAGATTGCGTGCAGCTCAGCCGCTTTATCGAAGAACACCTAAACCGAGACGATGAGGATTATGAACTCGAAGTGGGCAGCGCCGGTCTCGGACAACCGTTCAAAGTAAAGCAACAATACGTCAACTTCATCGGAAAAGAAGTGGAAGTGCTTGACGCCGACGGGAAAAAATTGAAAGGAGTATTGAAGGCAGTTGAGGATAACGACGACTTCACAATTACCGTTAAAGAGAAAGTAAAGAAAGAAGGTGCAAAGCGTCCGACAATAGAAGATGTCGACAAAACCTTCAATATCAACAGCGTGAAATATACAAAATACCTAATAAGTTTCAAATAAGCTATGGCAGCAAGAAAAAATGAAGAAGAGACCGTAAGCATGGTCGACACCTTCCGCGAATTTAAGGAGACAAAGAACATTGACCGTACAACGCTCATGAGCGTGCTCGAGGAAAGCTTCCGCAATGTTATCGCAAAAATATTCGGCAGCGACGAAAACTTCGACGTTATCGTCAATCCGGATAAGGGAGACTTCGAAATATACCGCAACCGTACTGTGGTTGCCGATGGCGTGGAACACGACGATAACAAGGAGATAACACTCACAGAGGCTCGCAAGATACAGCCTGACTATGAGGTCGGCGAAGATGTGAGCGAGAAAGTGGACTTCAGCAAGTTCGGTCGTCGAGCTATCCTCACCCTACGCCAAACTCTGGCATCAAAGGTGCTCGAACTGGAGCATGACAGCCTTTACAATAAATACAAAGACCGCGTCGGACAGATTATCAGTGCCGAGGTATACCAGGTATGGAAGCGTGAAGTGCTTCTCGTTGACGATGAGAACAACGAACTTATCCTGCCGAAGGGCGAACAAATCCCACGCGACCAGTATCGCAAGGGAGAAGCCGTAAGAGCCGTCATACTGCGAGTTGACAACGAAAACAATAATCCGAAGATTATCCTCAGCCGTACAAGTCCGATATTCCTGCGCCGCTTGCTCGAACAGGAAGTACCGGAAATAAACGACGGACTTATCACCGTGCAGCGTATTGCACGTATGCCGGGAGAAAGAGCAAAAATCGCCGTTGAGAGCTACGATGAGCGCATCGACCCGGTTGGAGCATGCGTCGGAGTGAAAGGTAGCCGTGTACATGGAATCGTAAGGGAACTCTGCAATGAGAATATCGATGTAATTAACTATACATCAAACATCAAACTGTTCATCCAGCGTGCTCTGAGCCCGGCAAAGGTATCAAGCATCAATGTGGATGAGGAAAACCACAAGGCTGAGGTTTATCTCAAGCCGGAAGAAGTGTCGCTCGCAATCGGACGCGGCGGAATGAACATCAAGTTGGCAAGTATGCTGACAGAATACACAATAGATGTGTTCCGTGAAGTTAAAGAAGGCGAAGAAGAGGAAGATATCTATCTCGATGAGTTCTCCGACGAAATCGACCAGTGGATTATCGACGCTATCAAGGGCATCGGACTCGATACAGCAAAGGCTGTGCTCAATGCTCCGCGCGAAATGCTTGTGGAGAAAGCCGATCTCGAAGAAGAGACTGTAGACCATGTGCTCAATGTGCTAAGAGCAGAGTTCGAATAAAAAACAGAAAAGAAGAAGGGTAAATAATAAAGTATGAGCATCAGATTAAACAAAGCAATTAGTGAATTGAATATAGGACTTCAAACGGCAGTTGATTTCCTGAAAAAGAGAAGTGAGCTGGGGGAAGCTCCAGAAGGACCTAACTCTAAGCTTACTGAAGGACAGTATAAAGCCCTCGTGGAAGCGTATAAGTCTGACAAAGAGGAACGCTCACAGGCTGAAAAGCTGCTCCAGAAAAAACCAAAAGACAAGAAGCGCGACAAGAAGACAGAACGCTCTAATGAACCAAGACAGCCGCAGAAATATACTCCGTTAGGAAAAATCGACCTCGACAGTCTGGGAAAGAAACCGTCAGCGCAATCTGCTGCTTCTGCTAAGCCCGACAACAAGAAGGCGAAGGCTTCTGCCGTGAGCCAGCCAAAAGCGCAACATAACGATAAAGTGCATAATTCCGAAAAACCGGCAACGCAGTCTGCACCACAGCAGTCTGCACCAGTGCAGAACGCAAATCGTCCTACTCCTAAGACAGAGGCTAAGCCACAGCCTGCTCAAAACAGCAAACAGGAGAAGCCTGTTGAGGTAAAGAACGAGGATACCAAAGCCGCGCCACAGCAAACTGCAGAGCAGCGTGATTCGAAGGTCTTCACACTGAAGAGCGAGAAAAAACTAGCGCCGAAAGTTAACGTGCTCGGCAAAATAGACCTCGACTCTCTTAACCAGAGCACTCGACCTAAAAAGAAAAGCAAGGAAGAGCGCAGAAAAGAGCGTGAGGAAAAGAACCATAACAATAATGGCAACGGCAACGGCGAGCGCAAGAAACGTCAGCGTATCACAAAGGAGAAGGTTGACATCGCTGCTGCCGCAAAGCAGAACAATGGCGGACAGCAGGGACAGAAAAACGGTGGCGGAAGCAACAAAAAGAAAAACCGCAAACGTGGCGGACAGAAACCTGTTGAAGTTAGTGAGGAGGATGTAGCACGCCAGGTAAAAGAGACGCTTGCACGCCTTACCAGCAAAGGACAGAACAAGAAGGGTGCCAAATACCGTAAGGAGAAACGCGATGCCGTTCAGGAACATCTGAAAGAGCAGCGTGCCGAGGAAAAGGCTGAGAGCAAAGTGCTGAAACTTACGGAATTCGTTACTGTTAGCGAACTTGCTAACATGATGAACGTTTCTGTAAATCAGGTTATCGGAACCTGTATGAGTGTCGGCATCATGGTGTCTATCAACCAGCGTCTTGATGCAGAAACCATCAACCTCGTTGCCGAGGAATTCGGATTCAAAACAGAATATGTCAGCGCAGAGGTTTCTGAGGCTATCAACGAAGAACCGGACGACGAGAACGATCTCGTGCCGCGCGCCCCTATCGTAACAGTAATGGGACACGTAGACCATGGTAAGACTTCTCTGCTCGACCATATTCGCAATACCAATGTCATCGCCGGCGAGGCTGGAGGTATTACCCAGCACATCGGTGCATACAACGTTACTTTGCAGAACGGCAGGCACATCACCTTCCTTGATACTCCGGGTCATGAGGCATTTACCGCCATGCGTGCCCGTGGTGCCCAGGTTACCGATATCGCTATCATCATCATCGCTGCCGACGACAGCGTGATGCCGACCACTAAGGAGGCTATCGCCCATGCACAGGCAGCAAATGTGCCGATGGTGTTTGCAATTAACAAGATTGATAAACCAGGTGCTAACCCTGACAAGATACGTGAGGACCTTGCCAACATGAACCTCCTTGTTGAGGAGTGGGGCGGTAAGTATCAGTGTCAGGAGATTAGTGCAAAGAAAGGTATAGGCGTTGACGACCTACTTGAGAAGGTATTGCTCGAGGCTGACATGCTCGAACTGAAGGCTAATCCTAACCGTAAGGCTACGGGTAGCGTTATCGAGTCGTCGCTCGACAAGGGTAGGGGATATGTATCTACCGTGCTTGTAAGCAACGGAACTCTTCGTGTTGGCGACAATGTTATCGCCGGTACAAGCTACGGACGTATCAAGGCTATGTTCAACGAGCGTAACCAGCGCATCGAGGAGGCTAAGCCTTCTGAACCGGCTACTATCCTCGGACTGAACGGTGCTCCTACTGCCGGTGATGCTTTCCACGTGCTCGATTCTGAGCAGGAGGCTCGCGACATTGCCAACAAGCGTCTGCAACTTCAGCGTGAGCAGGGCTTGCGTACTCAGAAGCGCTTGACTCTTAGTGATATTAGCCATCGTATCGCACTTGGTTCATTCAAGGAGCTTAACATCATCGTTAAGGGTGATACAGATGGTAGTATCGAGGCATTGAGCGACTCGTTTATCAAGCTTTCTACAGAGAAGATTAAGGTTAATGTAATCTATAAGGCAGTAGGGCAGATTTCTGAGAGCGACGTAACGCTCGCCGATGCATCTGATGCCCTTATCGTAGGTTTCCAGGTACGTCCTTCATCGGCAGCCCGCAAACTTGCCGACCAGGAGGGTGTGGAAATCAATACATATTCTATCATTTACGATGCCATCGAGGATGTCAAGTCGGCTATGGAGGGTATGCTCGACAAGGTTGTCAAGGAGGTCGTTACCGGACAGGTTGAGGTTCGCGAAGTCTATAAGATATCTAAGGTCGGCACTGTTGCCGGAGCCTTCGTTACCGAGGGCAAGGTTCACCGCAGCGACAAGGCTCGTCTCGTTCGCGACGGTATCGTTGTCCACACTGGCGAAATCAATGCCCTGAAGCGTTTCAAGGACGACGTCAAGGAAGTCGGCGTAAACTTCGAGTGTGGTATCTCTCTCGTCAACTTCAACGATATTCAGGTTGGCGATGTTATCGAGACATTCACAGAAATTGAGGTAAAGCAGAAGCTGTAATTCACATTCTTTTGACTATGTGAGAATTCTAAATATGATTGGGCTCCATCCGGATTCGTTCCGGATGGAGCCTTTTCACGTCGTATATTTTCTCTTGTCTTATTTGTCAGCTTTTTTACCCTCACATCTGTCTCGAAACGCCATGTACACCGGTGTTTCAGATGGTGAGGGATAGTGTGAGGGATGGTGAGGGTAGATACTGTATTTTCCCCTTTTTCTTTGTGTTTTCACGGAAAATCCATAAC
>DCBP01000041.1:5062-28555 GCA_002314055.1 Prevotella sp. UBA1104 | reverse complement strand
GGTGCTGAGTAGTTACTATTTTGCTTGTATAAGTAGATGATGGCTTGTAAGTATAAAACCTTTTAATACATAATATTAAAATCGTTTTCTATTGTTCCTATTGTCGTTGAAACAAATCCTGTTTTGCTATTGCAGATATTATCCTTTGTTTTGTCGGCTTTTGTCAAATCTGTATAATTCCATAGAATGACATAATGTATAATAGAGTTATGCAGGTTGTATGGGTTATGCTTGAAAAATTAATTATTAGGGATGAAATCCGGAAAACATATACCAAAATAAGTGAAAAGCGTATTGTCATATACAAGATTTATGTATAACTTTGCAGCAGAATAAAAACACAACAGATATGCAACTTATAAAAGACAAGCAATTCGGTGGTGAGCGTCCTCTCTTTGGCACCCACGACCTGCATCTCGACAATGTGCTCATTACGGAGGGCGAGTCGGCAATAAAGGAATGTAGAAATATTAAGGCAACGAACTGCCGCTTTGAAGGTAATTATCCGTTCTGGCACGTTCATGGCTTCGAGATAGAAAACTGCTATTTTGCTGTCGGTGGACGCTCCGCACTGTGGTATTGCGACCATCTGAAAATGCGCGATACAGTAATAGATGCTCCGAAGATGTTCCGTGAGATGAGTCATCTCGACTTGAAGAATGTTACTATGAACGATGCCGACGAGGTGTTTTGGCGTTGCGACAATATACATATCGAAAACCTGAAGCTCCATGGCGGAACCTATCCGTTTATGTTCAGTCACGATATATATGTTGACGGACTGGAGAGCGACAGTAAATATGTTTTCCAGTATGCCCGCAATATCGAAGTTCATAATGCAAAGATTACCACGAAAGATGCCTTTTGGGAAGTGGACAACGTTACTGTATATGATTCGGAACTGAATGGTGAATACATAGGTTGGCATTCGCGTAATCTAAGACTCGTGAACTGTCATATCACCGGAGAACAGCCTCTCTGTTATGCCGATGACCTCGTGCTCGAAAACTGTACTTTCGGTGAGGACTGCGACCGTGCCTTTGAGTATTCCACTCTCGATGCCGACATAAAGGGTAGCATAACGAACATAAAGAATCCAACTTCAGGACGTATCGTGGCAGACCATATCGGTTCGATAACACTCAATGAAAACATCAAGCAGCCGGCAAACTGCGTGATAGAGGAAATCCACCCTAACCATCCCAAAGGGAGGGAATGAAGATACTTTTATTTATACATATAATTAATATAATAGTAAAAACAATAGCATATAGCCCATAAACCCTTATTTAATATTGTGACCAAGTTACTTGTCCACAATCGTTCCCTCCCTTGGGGAGGGGTAGGGTGGGTTTTATATAATTATGAATTTCGACAAGATAACTCCACGCCGCGGCACAAACTCGTACAAATGGGACAGTGCGGAGGATAAAAACGTGCTACCGATGTGGGTTGCCGATATGGATTTCCAAACGGCACCCTGCATCATTGAGGCATTAAGAAAGCGTGTGGACCATGGCATCTTCGGATATACCCGAGTGCCGGAGGAGTATTACGAGGCTGTAATCTCTTGGTTCCGCCGCCGCCATCAATGGCAGATAGAGCGCGAATGGTTTATTTATACATCGGGAGTCGTTCCGGCTCTATCAGCCGTGATAAAGGCTCTTGCCAACGAGGGCGACAATATCCTAACGCTCACTCCGGTATACAATTGCTTCTTCTCGTCTATCCGCAATAACGGATGCAAGCTAAGCAGTTGTGCACTGAAATACGAAAACAACACGTTTTCTATAGATTTTGACGATCTTGAGCGGCGTGCTGCCGACCCAAAGACGCCAATCCTTTTGCTCTGCAACCCACATAACCCGTCGGGAAGAGTGTGGACGCGAGAGGAACTGCAGCGTATTGGCGATATATGTATAAAGAACAACGTTATTGTTGTGTCCGACGAGATACACTGTGAGATTGTGCATCCTGGATTCAAATACATACCGTTTGCGTCAATATCAGAAGAATTCCAAAAGCACAGCGTAACCTGTATCTCGCCAAGCAAGGCATTCAATATCGCCGGACTGCAGATTGCCAACATCATAGTGGAGAACGACGAGTGGCGCCGTCGTATCGACAAGGCAATTAACATCAATGAGGTGTGTGATGTTAATCCATTTGGTGTCATAGCCACCATTGCCGCATACAATGAGGGAGGTGAATGGCTCGACGAACTCCTCAAGTATATCCATGCCAACTATCTCTTCTTCAAGGAATATTGCGAGAAGTATTTTCCGCAGTTTCCTGTGGCTCCGCTCGAAGGCACATATCTTGCATGGATGGACTGTCGAAGTCTTGGCGTCCCGTCGGAACAGTTGGAAGAGGATATAATGGCAAAAGAAAAACTTTGGCTTAATGCCGGAAGCATGTACGGCAAGGAGGGTGAAGGTTTCATGAGGTGGAACCTTGCCTGTCCGCGACAGTTTGTGGAAGAGGGACTGAAGAGGTTTGCAGAGTATATGGAGAAACGTTAGATTAAAAAACAAATTGAAATTTATTGATTTACTTTTTGTAAGATATGGGGATATTAAGTTTTTTATTTGCAAAGAACAAAAGAGTAGTCTATGAAGAACCGGACCATTCTTATGGAGATGCAAAGCCGATAGATGAAGTTACTTGTGAAGATATAATGAAATATCCCGTATGGGTATTCGACTATGACGAAGAGGATTATTCTGAGGAGCAAGACGAGACATGGCTTGAACCAATATTAGACAAGTGTCTTTATAGCTCGGACCAGTCGGGATATGTATTGTTGAAAATAAAAGATACAAAACTTTTAGCATTTGGGAGCGTAGACATAAAAAACGGTACGCTTATGGATATTTGGTATTTTAATCCAAATGACAAGCTGATGCAAGCCATAAAAACAATAGATATCAACATGCCAATCTCTTTTGTTGCTGTTCCTGAAATAGATCATGTTGTGGAACGCATATATGTACTATCTGACAAGGACGACATTTATGCTTATGAGCAGAAATAAAGAAAGATAATAAAGGGCAATAGAGAACATGGAGACAAGAAAGTTGGTCTTTATCTCTATTGTCTTTATTTTTTGATATAAATTTTGCCGGTTAAGAAATTATTCATACCTTTGCCGACGAAACATCAAGAGCAGTGTAAATCTGCACCAACCGAGCATGACAGCCACGGTGGTCAAGATACGATGTGGAAGATTATGTTTAACTTCAAAAAAATGTCATTATGGATAATAAGCTTTATAACAAATTTGCTGATGCATTTGCAACAGACTCCCTCTCTTCACTTGTAGAATCATTTAACAGCAATGTAGGTTGCCGTGGCTGGGCTTCTGTACGTGCCTATCATGACAGGGCACTTATCGATGAGTTTATCAGTCGTGGTATTGACGTTTCTGCCGTGTCCGACGGCAAGAACATATCGTTTGCCCATCATGTGGCGCTTGACGATAATCGACTCGTGAAAATAGATTAATCGCACCGGCTTTATTGTAGATTAATCATTATTCATTTACTGAATATAAAAAAGTCCATACCAAACCGTCTGCTCTTGGTTCCGTATGGACTTTTTGCTTAGTATTGTTATAGTTACTTTAAATTCCGAAATGCTCCTTCACATCAGGCATAGCCCCATTCTGAGTGCAAACATATGCACTTACCTCTACGGCAAGTTTGTGAGCCTCTTTGATGGACTTTCCGCTAAGTATAGCAGCACAGAAAGAACCCGTGAAAGAGTCGCCGGCTCCAACCGTGTCGGCAACTTCCACTTTGGGTGTTTCCTGATACGACACGCAGCCCGGAGTGAACACATAACTGCCGTTAACACCGCAGGTCAATACGAGCATATCGAGATTGTATTTGCCAAGGATGAGCCAGCACTTGTTCTCGATGTCAAGTCCGGGATAACCAAACATCCTGCCGATTTGTATAAGTTCCTCGTCGTTAATCTTCAACACGTTGCAACGTTTCATCGATTCGCAGATAACCTCCTTAGTGTAAAAGTTCTGTCTCAAATTGATGTCGAAAATTTTCAGACAGTCATTTGGAGTATTATCCAGGAACTTGTAAATCGTTTCGCGACTCACCACGTTGCGCTGTGCAAGCGAACCCCAGCAAACGGCAAGAGTATTCTCGGCAACCGCCTTAATCTCGTCGGTAAACGGAATATTGTCCCATGCCACATTCTCCTTTATATTATATGTAGGCACTCCGGCATCGTCGAGTTCCACCTGTACCGTACCGGTAGGGTAGGGCACACGGGGCATGACATAATTCAGTTGTTTCTCCTCAAGCTGTTCTATAGTCTCCTCGGCAAGTCTGTCCTCGCCCAGAGCACTAACGGCAATAGAGTTAAGTCCGAACTGTCCGGCATGATAAGCAAAGTTAGCCGGTGCACCGCCAAGTTTCTTTCCGTCTGGCAAGACATCCCACAGAGCCTCGCCCAGTCCTACTACATATCTATCTTTCATAGTTGTATATTTGATTTCTTTATTTTGTTAATGATAACGGATAGTGACAAGAGTTATTGTCTTGTTGCTTTGATAAAAGTTATTGCTTTACCTTATTAATATAAGTGAAGAGATACACCACGCCAACAGCCATTACTGCCACAGCACCAGTCTGTCCGATAGCATCGCTTGCAAATCCCATAAACAATGGGAACACCGTACCGCCGAACAGACCCATAATCATCAGTCCACTCACTTCATTCTTGTGGCCGGGTTCAGAGATAAGAGCCTGAGAGAATACGATAGAGAAGATGTTTGAGTTGCCGTAGCCCACGAAAGCAATGGCAGCATATATCACAGCCTGACTTGTGCCCACGAACATGCCAATCATGCTCAGAGCCATCATCACAACGCTGATGACGAAGAAAGTGCGAGCCTTCATAATGCGCAGGAAGAATGACCCCGTAAGGCATCCCAATGTTCGGAAGATGAAATAAAGAGAAGTGGCAAAAGCCGCCTCGTTGAGGCTCCATCCGAGTCGTTCGATAAGAATCTTCGGTGCAGTGGTATTCGTGCCAACATCAATTCCAACATGACACATGATGCCGATGAACGACAGCAAGACGATAGGTTTGCCAAGCAACCTTACGCTGTCCATAAAGCCCGAAGTCTTGCCTTCAGTTTTCTCTTCCGGGATAGCCGTAACGGCGAGGAACATAGCCGCAGCTACACCTATTATCATATATATAGGGAACAGTACCCTCCATCCATATCCAAAGCTCGGAATAGTAGCCATAGCACCCCACATTGCGATATATGGAGCGAGGAACGATGCGATAGCCTTAACAAACTGTCCGAAGGTGAGCGTCGATGCAAGTTTACCCTTGATAACCATCGACACCATAGGGTTCAGCGACGTCTGCATCAGGGTATTGCCGATGCCGAGCAGCGAGAACGATACGAGCATCAGTCCGAAAGTTTCGCCGAAGAGCGGCAAGAGCAATGATATTATCGTTACCACGAGCGACAGCAACACAGTGTTTTTTCTTCCTATCTTGTTCATCAGCATCCCTGTAGGCACACTGAAGATGAGAAACCAGAAGAACACGAGCGACGGGAACATATTAGCCGTAGCATCATTCAGGTTCAGATCTTCCTTCACGTAGTTGGAGGCGATGCCCACCATATCTACAAATCCCATGGCGAAGAAGCAGAGCATCACCGAGATGAGGGTAAGTTTATTATTAGTCTTCATATTATTTACTTTTTTATAGAATAATAAATGGATGAAAAATTACAATGAGAGTTTATGCAACTTAATGTTTTTGAATTCTGCATTACCACCCTTTGTATATAGCTTGATGTTTTCATAAGGTGCCACTGGGAACACCAGGTTTGTCATTGCTATGCGTCCGCCGTCAACAAACAGTTCCACGGACGATTTATCAACAAAGATGTCCACATGATATGTATTGCCTTCACACAGATTCAATGGTCCCCAAGTGGCAAGAGCGAAATCATTCTTGTAGTTGATAGAATTCTCTATACGTGCCGGTAATTTGGCTTGTTCCTCTCGCTGTTTATCCCATGCCAATTCGATTTCATGAGGAGTGGATTTCTTACCGAAATCAGTCAGTCCGCTCTCCGTACGGTCCATAACAACTTTGCCTTTCTTTATATCAAAGTAAATCAATGTGCGCTCACGCTTGTTGTTTGAAATTTCAATGCCAGCTATACCGTCGGCATTTGGTGTTATATCGGCTTCAATCTCGAAAGCACCCTCCATATTTGCAGCAGCTCCTTTCATGATCTTTGTTCCGTCAACAGACTCGTTGCCAAGGTCGTGTGTTACTTTGCGCAGAGCCTTCACCTCAGGAGCAGCATCTTCGGAAACATAATATTTTCCGTCTTTCTCATACAGTTTAAGTTCTCGAGGCAGTCCGTTTGCACCGCGGTTTTGCTTGAATGGAGTGAGGTTAGCATACTGCCAGTTGCTCATCCATGTTATTGCCAACACACGGTCGGCGGTGTTGGAGAATGTTACAGTGGCATAGTGATCTTTGCCGTAGTCGAGCCATTTTATTTCGTGAGCATCATGACATATGAAGTTCTTTCCGTCAAAATCGCCTACAAAATATTCCGTAGCGCTGCCTCCGAAGATACAACCAGGATTGATATTCATTGTCATCACCCATTTCATGTTCTTCTTGTTGCCATTGACAGGCAACTGAAAAAAATCCGGACACTCATACTGACAAGGCTGCTGTCCCAATCCCTTTCCAAAGGAGCTGACGTAAGTCCATTTCTTTAGGTTCTTCGATTTATAGAAGCGTGTTTCTTTGTCGGCAGAAACAATCATATACCAACTCTTGTTCTTCTCATACCAGAACACCTTAGGGTCGCGGAAATCTTTTAGTCCGTCGAATGGGCGCAACACGGGGTTACCTTCATATTTCGTGAAAGTCCTGCCGTTGTCAGTGCTGTATGCGATACATTGCACTTCATCATGGTTTACGCTGTTGTTAGTATATATGGCGATGATGGCATTCTTGCCATATCCTGCGGTGTTGTTCTTGTCTACAACAGAACTGCCGGAGAAAATATGTCCCATAGTGTCGCGTGCGATGGCAGGAGCGAGATGTTCCCAATGCAGTAGGTCTTTGCTCACGGCATGTCCCCAGTGCATGTTACCCCATTTAGATCCGTATGGGTTGTATTGGAAATAGAGATGATATTCACCGTCTTTGTAAACCATGCCGTTAGGGTCGTTCATCCATCCGTAGAGAGGAGTGAAGTGGTATGACGGACGGTAATAGTCGGTGTTTGTAGTATCAAACGTGTTGCTCAGTTTCATCAGGTTTGTTGCAATCGAATTCTTTGCCAGTCCAAGAATCTTCACAGTAGCATTTTTCTTGTTACCAAGAGCGAAAGGCACATAGTAGTCAGCACTGTTCTGTGCCAATCTCACGTTCATCCAAGTGTCGTCTTTAGAGCCTGTGTCGAGCAAAACCTGTGTTTCGTCTTTCTCCTCCTGTATAGGCAAGAGCAGATATTTTGTAGGGTTGTCAATTCTGATAATAGTAGTATCCCCTTGATGTTCAATGTTCATCTTCTGAGCCGTTGCAGGCATAGCACTTGCTGCTGCAAGTAGCAAAATGACAGTATTTCTTTTCATAATCGTGTAGTCTTTTAAATAGGTTTATTATGTGATTTTTAGAATTTTAGTGAAGCAGTGAACTCTACGGTGAATGGTCGCAGATAGCTACCCGTCATAATCTGGTTCTTAATTCCCTTTGCTTCGTCTTTCGTAATCAGTTCCGCCCCGGCGATGCTACCCTTTGCACCAGTCTGATTGAGGAAGTTCACAACAGTGCAACCAAGTGAAAGACGTTTGTTTACTTGCCAGTTCATGCCGCCAAAAGTTTCCCAGTGTCCGTTGAAATAATAAGCCTCGTTGATATTGGCGTAAGTCTTGCTGAAGTAACGGAAACTCGTCCATAGTTTGATGTCCTTTGTAATCATATAGCTTGGATCGAGTTCTATAAGAATCTCAGGTATTTCAGCCACGGTATTGCCAGTAGCATTGATGATGCCAGTATAGCCGTCGTTGAATGTTACAGAAGTTTCGAATTTCTTGTAAGTCGGCTTTTGATATGTAAAGAGGCAATGGAAGTCGAAACCTTTAAACGGATGCATCACGGCGTCTGTAGTCCATCCCCATGTCTGTATGTCATACGCCAATGGCGCAGCTTTAATTTCGCTTCCGTGTTGCAGGTTGAGCGTAGAGTTGTTGTTCGTTTTCGAGATGTAAGAGAACATAGAAGTAAGGCTCAGCCACTGGTTGTTGTAGTAAATTCCGAATCTGCCGAGGGGTACGGAGATTTTGTCGGTGTTAGGCATAGTTGCGGGAGCAAAGGCTTCAAATTTAGGGTGCTGCACTATGTAGGTGAAATCGCCTGTCAGTCCGAAGTTCTTTGTAATCTTGTATGTGGCAGCTACGGATAAGTCATAATTCAGCCAGTTATAGTTGAGGCTTGCCGGTGAGATGAGAGTACCGTCGGCGGCTGTGGCACCGAGATAATAGTCGGCAAATCTGCCAACGAAGTTTCCTTCAGCATTTTTCACTGCAGCGTTTTCTCCTTTTAGGCTTTGCCATTCTATGCGTGCGCCGTAGTATAAGTTCAGATTCTTTGTAATGTCCCAGTCGTGGGTGAGATACAAGGCGAGTTTGTTTTCATGTCCTTTGTAGTATTCCGAAGCGTTTTTGTTGAAATCATAAAAGTAGCTGTCGCGTTTGTTTGCATCCCAAAGTCGCACGGCATAGTTGCCGTCGGCTGGTACGCTCTGGTCATACATCGTGGTATTAGAGCAGTAGTCGATGTTGTAGAACCACTCGTTCATACCAAGTCGGAGCGTTGAGTTGCTGAATCTTTTTGTCAGTTCCGAAGTGAAAAGACACTCGTCGATTGTTCCTGCATTCAGACATGACATACGGGTTTGCACGTATTGTCCGTCATAGGAATTTATCTTTCCGTCAAGTCCTCTATACTTATAGTCGTAGAGTCCCTGGTTATCCTGACTCTTCAGATTGACGAGTGCCATCGGTGTCTGATAAACCATCGCACCGCGACTATGATCATAGCGAAGGGCAACCGTCCAGTCCAGTCCGTTATCCCAATGGTATTTGTTCATCAGCGTCAGCTCGCTCGACTTGTTCAAGCTGGCATCATATAGAGTAGTCTGTTCTATTTCCCCGGTACGCATGTTGCGATAGGTCATGGTGTTGTCTGTAGGCAGATATGATGTAATGCCGAGTTTGAACTTGCCGTATTCCTTCACGCTGCCGTCGCCTACATAGATGAACGGTGCGCTCTGTGTTGCATAGTTGTATACGTTGTGGCTGTTGCTGTATTTGTATCCAATGGTGAATTCACCGGCATTGTTGTTATACCTTCTTGTGATAAGAGCTTTGTAAATCTGAGTTCTGTCCTGATAAGGTGTAGATTTAATCTTGAATGTTCCCGGATCGAAATCCTGATACATGTTTACGCTGTAGAACCAGTTCTTTGCCATTTCGCCATTCATGTTCAGTGAGAATTCCTGCAGTCCGAAGTGGTTACTCTTGTAATTGAGCGTTCCGTTGAAACCTTTTTGTCCGAGTTGAGTAAAAGAGTTTACTGCATATCCGATGTTTCCAGTTGTTATAGCCGTTTCGGCAATCTTGAGTAGTCCTTGATGACTCAGACTCGCATCACCTCTCCATATAGTATTTACAGAATGAGGATTAGTGGCGTATGTAACAGGCAGACCGTTCTCCATAACATTTACGTCGGCAGACGGCAGACCGATTTGAATCTCTCTTGGTCCGTTTGCACTCGCAGCATTAAGCATAACGTTGCGGTTGCCTTCTTCCTTTGAATTACTGTTCTCGTTCTGTGCAGCAGCTGTGATGCTTACCATCATCAGCAACATGCCGCCAATAGATTTCGGTAAAGTTTTCATAAAAATACTCTTTAGATTTTCGTTGTTTGATTTTTCTGCCGCAAAGTTATGTAATGTATTGACAGCCAGCGAGAACGGATGATACATAAACGAGAACGAATCGTTCGTTGCATCATTTGTTGCATGCTATGAACGATTCGTTGCAGTGTTTTTGGCGTTTTGATTTGGATGAATACTTGCAAACAGCTTCTACAAGTAAAATCCTTGTTACAAATAAAAAAAAATCTTTTTCGGTGATTTTACCCTCACACCCTCACACTTCGATGTAAGACGTTAGAAATGTGGGGGTTAAGTGGTGAGGGTAAGTGTGAGGGTAGGTGAGGGTAGGTGTGAGGGTGTGAGGGTGTCTGTGAGGGGTAGAGGTGAATGAAACCTTTATTTTCCCACTTCCCCCGGAGACATACCGAATTCCTCTTTAAATCGTTTGGCGAAGTAAGACGGAGTGGTAAAGCCAACATCGTATGCCACTTCTGAAATGTTCTTGTCGGTAGTTTCGAGCAACTGTTTCGCTTTTGCCAAACGAGCCTTGCGGAGAAGATCGACAACGGAAAAACCGGTCAATGCCTTCACCTTGCGGTAGAGCTGCACGCGGCTCAAGCCCATCTCGCTGCCAAGGTCTTCAACGGAGAATTCTGCATCCGGAATGTGCTTATTGATTACCTTGCGGAGCTGAGCAACGAAAGTCTGGTCTTTCTCCCCAAGACTCTCCTGCTCCTCGTCTTCCTGTAAAGAACCGGAGAAAATCTTGCGCATCTGCCTACGGCTTTTCAGCAGATTCTCAATGCGCGCTATCAATGTATCGGCAGTAAACGGCTTGGTTATATAAGAGTCGGCACCCTTTTCGTATCCCTCCGTGCGCTGTTCTTCGAGCGACTTCGCCGTGAGGAGGATTACAGGGATATGACAGGTAGAAATTTCCTCCTTCATGCGGCTGCAAAATTCCAATCCGTCCATTACGGGCATCATGACATCGCTCACCACAAGCTGCGGCACCATTTTGCGAGCCATCTTCAGTCCTTCCTCTCCATTCTGAGCCTCAACCACATTATATCTTTTCTGCAAGATACCTTTAAGATACGTTCTCATACTCTCGTTGTCGTCGATAACGAGAATGAGCGGACGGTTGTTGTCGTAGTCTTCAGTTCCGGTAATAACAGTCAGATTCTGTTCCGCAATGATATTCTTTACCGAATAGTCGTCGGCAAGTTCCGGTTCAGCCTTTATCTCCTTCTGATTGTCTTTAGTTGCATCATATCCCGGTTGCGACTCTGGAATACGGAAGTAGAAGCGACTTCCCTTTCCCGCTTCGCTGTCTACCCCCACCTCACCGTGGTGTAAATCCACATAAGCCTTAACGATAGCCAGTCCGATACCCGTTCCGCCCACAGAATTCTTTGCCTGATAGAAACGCTCAAAGATATGTCGCCGGTCATCTTCCGCCATGCCCTTGCCCGTATCTTCAACAGAAACTGTGTATTTCCCGTCAGCATGCTCCAGTATAGTAGTAACACTTCCTCCCTCCGGAGTATACTTTATGGCATTGGTCATGAGATTAAAGTATACGTGTGCAATTTTCTCCTTGTCTGCAATAGCAATACATTCGCCTTCTGTCTTTATGCAAACATTGAGTTTGATGTGCTTGCGCTCAGCCACAGTATAGAAGTCCTGGTTCCATGTTGTTAGTTCTGCGGCAAAATCAAAGCGGTTAAGCGCCAGCCGGGCCTTGTCGTTTTGAATCTTGCGGAATTCCAGGATTTCGCTTACCATCTGTGTCAGAATACCCACGTTGCGGCGTATCATCCCTACCAGCATGCGAGCTTCGCTGCCTAAGCTACCGCTTTCGGCAAGTTGGTCGGCAGGTCCGGAAATAAGAGTCAGCGGAGTGCGCAGCTCGTGCGAGATGTTTGTGAAGAACCGTAGCTGGTTTTGGGTCATCAGCTGCATGTCTGCCGTCATCTTTTCCTGTTTCATCATACTGTGTTTCAGTTGCCTGTTGTATTTCGTCTTAGCAACGAAAGCCTTCACGGCAAGTGTGCATGCAACGATGAGCAAGATAACGAGAAACAGCAGCATGAAGAGATAACTCCGTTGAGTGTCGAAGGCATTGGTAGTAGTCTCCACTCTTTTGCGCAGCGACAGCAGATTGTCGGTCTGCCGTTTCATTTCGTCGTCCTGCATGAGCAATACGTTGGCATTGTCGCTCGTTACGAGAGCCGACGACAGCAGATTTTCCCTCTTGAATTTCCTTTTTTGCAGAATATTCATGGCGAGTTCCATAACCTTGTCGCCGCGAGTGGGGTAGATATACGAAGCCAAGAGTTCACCGTCCCTGACCATCTGCAGTCCGCCGCCGCTTTTTGCCACGGCGTCAGTACCGAGAAACTTAATCCTGTTCATGTCAATGTGATGCTTCCTTGCAGCTTCCATTGCTCCCTTTGCCATACGGTCGTTGTGGGCAAATACATAGTCGAATTGAGGATGATTGATGGATAGCAGAGAGTCCATCAGCCTGTAGGCTCTCTCTTTAGTCCAGTCGGCATCAAGATGAGCCACGACATTCATGTTGGCATGTTTTTCCACCTCACTGTCGAACCCCTTTCTTCGTTTGATGGCAGGCGAAGACGATTTCAGTCCGCCAATCTCAAGTATATTTCCGCTGCCTTTAATCTGTGTAGAGAGAAACTTTGCGATGTCGCGTCCTATCTCCTCGTTGTCAGCACCGATATATGCCGTGTATTTATTGGAATTAGTCTTGCGGTCGAACACGATAACGGGTATTCCCTTGTCGTAAGCCCTGTCTATGGCTTTTGACACTTTCTCCTGAGTGGGTGCCACGATAATCATGTTTACCCCCATGTCGATGAATTGGTCGATTTGTTCTATTTGCCTGTCAGCATCGTCGTTGGCCGACAGTATTTTAAGACTCACTCCATCCTGTGCATACGAGGCGATACGCAGTTCGTCGTTCATCTTGCTGCGCCAGATATCGTCGCTACACTGCGACACGCCGATTATGTATTTTGGACTTCGCTTTCCGCAAGAGTATAAAGTGCAAGCCAATATTGCTGCAACAATTATTGTAGTTACGTTGCTTACTTTCATAGTTGTAGATATTTGTTGCCGAGTGTATATCCTTTTCCTTTCACTCATAAATCATGTAGAAGAAACAAAAGGTTTTTAATGGCGTGAGTGTTTATATAAAATACAGTCGGTGCAGATATATTGCACCAAAGGTGCTGTATTGCTGCACCTTTGGTGCCACTTCCGTTTAGAGAGTCTACATGAATGGATCGAGCAGAGCCATCAGGTCAGCTTTCGACATAGCTCCACTTTCTCTGTACAGCACTTCGCCGTTTCTGAAAAGCATGAGCGTAGGTACGGAACGTATGCCGTATTGTGCTGCAACATCGTTGTGGGCATCCACATCCACCTTTATGATACGTAGTTTGTCGCCCACTGCCTTTTTCAGTTCTTCCAATACAGGATGCATCATCTTGCAAGGCTGGCACCATGTGGCAAAGAAATCAACCAATACCAGTTGATTGCCGGATATTACGTCGTTGAATGTTTCCATAATGGATAAGTATATCTATATATTTTTTATGATGTTGCAAATATAGACATTTTTATTTTATTGGCAAATATAAAGGCATTCGGTTTTTTATTTTCTGTCATTTTTATAGTTACATTAACTGCAAAACGCATGAGATGTTGCTATATATAGTAATGTGGAAATGATAGAATTTTATATATTTATTGCGAAATGAAAGAAATAATAACGATTTACTAATAAATTTGAATTAAAACATTTGTTTATATAACAGTTTTTATTAATTTTGCACCCGTACAAACACAAATACAACATTAAGAACGTATAATAATGCGTGTTGATAGTTGATATTAGGTATTAGAGAGAAACAAGTAAAGAGAAAGTGTAATTTTTAAGAGTATCGATTATGAACAAAAGATTCGCAATCGTTATGGCTGGCACACTCCTAAGTGCGGGAGCGTTGGCGCAGTCAACAGTAAAAGGTACCGTAATTTCTCAAGATGATGGAATGCCGATTGTCGGCGCCACGATTCGGGTAGAAGGCACAAACACAGGTACAGTGACAGACATTGACGGAAATTTTTCCGTCGCCGTTCCGGCAAGCAACAAGAAGCTTCGCATAGAGTATATCGGAATGGAAAGCAAAACAGTTGCCGCAAAGGACGGCATAACAATTAAACTTGTTCCTTCAGAGAAAGACCTCGATGAAGTACTTGTAGTTGCTTATGGTAAGCAGAAACGCAGTGCGTTTACTGGTTCGGCAGGAGTTGTTTCTGCCGACGAGCTGAAAGACCGCGTGGTTAGCAACGTTACAAATGCAATGAGCGGACAGGTCGCCGGTGTGCAGGTACTTAACAGTAACGGACAGCCTGGCAGCGATGCCACAATCCGTGTGAGAGGTATCGGCTCTATCAGTTCGAGCAACGACCCGTTGATAATTCTCGACGGAGTGCCGTATGAAGGAAATATCTCATCCATTAACCCAACCGACATCGCTTCACTTACAGTATTGAAGGATGCAGCATCCAATGCCATATATGGTGCACGCGGTGCAAATGGTGTTGTGCTTATCACAACAAAACAGGGTAACTCTAAGGAGGCGAAGGTAACTTTTGATGCAAAGTGGGGAACAAACTCTCGTGCTATTCCGCAATATGATGTTATATCAAGTCCGGGCGAATATTACGAAACCATGTTCAAGGCCCTCTATAATTCAAAGGCATACCATGGTTCAAAGGCAGCCGAGGCATATGCTTATGCCAACGATAATCTTTTTAATGTAGAGAATGGCGGACTTGGCTACCAGATATACACAGTGCCGAAAGGCGAGAATCTTATAGGAACAAACTTTAAACTCAATCCGAATGCCAAGTTGGGATACACCGACGGACAGTATTATTATACTCCAGACGACTGGTATAAAGAGGCTATAAGTTCTAATTTGCGTCAGGAATATAATGCCACGGTGAGCGGTAAGACCGACCGTATGAACTATTATGCCAGTGTGGGGTATCTCGATGACAATGGTATCGTGACCAATTCTTCGTTTAAACGCTATTCGGCACGTGTCAATGCTGATTATCAAGCAAAGAAATGGCTCAAGGTGGGAACAAACATGGCTTATGCCTATTCCGACAATCAGTCGCCATACGGACAGACCTCTGATAGCTGGGGCTCAACGGGAAACCTCTTCTATATCGTCAATTCCATTGCTCCGATATATCCGTTGTATGTCAGAAATGCAGATGGCAGTATAATGATAAACAGCGGTAATGGCAAGAAGACCTACGACTCTGGAACGAACACGAGCTTCCGTCGTCCGTCGCTTTCGGGAAATGCCGTCAGAGACCTCGACTATAACAGCTATCATGATTACCGCGATTTGTTTACGGGAAAGTGGTATGCCAATATCACTCCTATTGAAGGACTAACACTTACGGCAAATATAGCAGCAAACATTCAGAACGACCGCTACAACTATCTGTATAGTCCGTTCGGGTCAAGTATCTCGAGCGATGGTTCCGTTTCCGTTACCTCCACACGCTCCATGAGCGTGAACAACCAGTATATGGCACAATACCAGAAGTTGATTGGCGGAGTGCATAACGTAGACTTTCTGCTTGGTTATGAACAGTTCCGCTTGCGCGACCAGTACTTTGGTGGTTCCAACACCCATCTCTACGATCCGTTCATAGGGGAGCTTGACAATGCCGGCAGCGATACCGACAAGTATCTTTCGTCATACACAAACAAATATATGTCGGAAGGTATCTTTGCCCGCGCACAATACGACTACGACGGAAAGTACTTCTTCAGTGCTTCGTTCCGTCGCGACGCTTCCTCACGATTCTCGAAAGACAACCGCTGGGGTAACTTCGGTAGTGTAGGTGCGGCATGGCTGTTGACAAAAGAAGATTTCATGAAAGACCTCACATGGATAAATTCCTTGAAATATAAAGTGAGCTGGGGTGTACAGGGTAACGACAACATCCTTTACAGTAACAAAGAGCCTAACTATTATGCCTATCGCGACCAATACACGATGACATATAATAATGGCAGCTATTCGCTTGTGATGAAATACAAAGGCAACAAGGATTTGACATGGGAGACATCTTACTCGTTCAATACCGGATTTGAGTTTGAATTGCTCAACCGTAGACTTAACGGTTCGTTCGACTTCTTCTACCGCAAGACCGACGATCTGCTTTTCAATAATCCGGTGCCTGTGTCATCTGGTATCACCACTGGTAGTATTCCTATCAATGCCTTCAATGTGTCGAACACAGGTTTCGAAATTGACTTGAATGGAGTCATTATAAAGACAAAAGACATAGAATGGGCGGCAAACTTGAACCTCACCCACTATAAGAACAAGATTCTGAAGCTTACCGACGAACTTGACGCACAGGGCGGACAAAAAGGAGCTTATTATATACGCAGAGTAGGAGGCTCTTTGTATGAGTCATATCTGAAACGCTTTGCTGGAGTAGACCCCGACAACGGACAGGCTCTGTATTATGTAGACCCTGATAATGGCGACTGGTCTACAACGTCAAATTATGATGCAGCACAGCTCAGCGACTGTGGCGATATCCTTCCTAAGGTTTACGGAGGTTTCGGTACAACAATCAAGGCTTATGGCTTTGACCTCTCGGCTTCATTCTCATATCAGTTGGGTGGAAAATTCTACGACGGAACCTACCAGTCGTTTATGCACAACGGCGGTAGCGGTATGCAGGGATTCAACTGGCATAAGGATATTCTGAATGCCTGGACACCGGAGAATCGCTATACCAATGTGCCGCGACTCGATGCGTCAGATGCTTGTTATCAGTTAGACAGCGACCGATATCTCGTCAGTTCCAACTATCTGAGTGTTAACAACATCACTCTTGGCTACACATTGCCGAAGAGTCTTCTGGAAAAGATTGGAATAAGCGGACTGAGAGTTTATGTAAGTGGCGATAACCTCGGAGTAATTTCTGCACGCAAAGGACTTGACCCTCGCGAGAGCTTCGGACTCGGCAGTTCTACACATGACAGTGGTGCATCACAGAGTAGCTACTCCGTGATGAAGTCTATCGTAGGCGGAATCTCGCTCACATTTTAGTTCTATTAGTCTTATTAGTCCTATTAGTATAATAAAAAACAAAACAACACTATTATGACACGATATAACTATAAATATATAATGATGTCATTCGCAATAGCCGCATCATTTGCAAGCTGTGCCGACATCGATGACCAGAATCCGGCAGGATACGTCATAACCGATGAACAAAAGAGTCAAACCGTTGAGGCTGTTCCGGAACGCGTAAAAGCTGATGTTGCCGGAATGTATACCATGATGGGAAAGATGGGAACATATTTTGGTGAGGATGGTAATGGTAATTATCCTCGCGATGACGATGGCGGTTATCCCTCTGTTTGTTTGTCTAACGATCTTAACGGACCGGATATGGTTTCCGACAACAGTGGCTACAACTGGTTCTCTGTGGCTTCAGAGTACACCGACCGCACGCCGAACTATGCTAATCCTCGTATGCGCTACGGATTGTTCTACAATCAGATAAAGGCAGCAAACGACATCATCGCCTCTATCGGAGAAACTACTGAAGAGACTGCCTTAAAGCAATACCTGGGACAGGCTAAGGCTTGCCGTGCGTTCAGTTATCTGAATCTCGTGCCGTATTTCCAGTTCAATTATAAGACTTCGGCAGACAAACCTGCTGTACCTCTCGTGTTGGAAACAACAACAGATTATTCAAATAATCCGCGTGCTACGGTGGCAGAGATATACACTCAGATAGAAAATGACCTGCTCTCGGCTCGCGAACTGCTCGATGGCTTTACGCCTTCCGACAACAGCTATGTAACAAAAGCCGTTTGCGACGGACTCCTTGCTCGTACCTATCTGAGTATGGGTGAATATGCCAAGGCGGCAGAATATGCGCAATATGCCATAGATGAGTCGGGAGCAACACCGGCAACACGCGAGGAAGTGAGCCATCCTTACTTCTACGACAAGAGTGAACATAACTGGATGTGGTCGATAGCTGTGTCAACATCTGATGTAGTAAACTTCGGGGGGCCGTCGTGGCCATCACAGTTGGGGTCTTTCTCCGGAAACAGCTACACTGCATACGCCTCACTTTACCGTCGTATCAATCCTCTGCTGTTCAACAAAATAAGCAGTACGGATATACGCAAGCAGTGGTGGCTCGACGAGAACAGGTATTCTTCACTTCTCGACGGTCTTTCGTGGACGGGCATCGTGAAAGACGGAAGTACGGTGACGGCAACAGGACAAGATATTGTTGATGCTGTTTATCCAGATGTAAAAACTGCCTTCACGACATATACCAATGTGAAATTTGGTATGAAGAGCGGCATCGGAAGCACTACAAACAACAACGATTGGCCACTGATGCGTGTGGAGGAGATGTATCTGATTAAAGCCGAGGGACTTGCCATGAGTGGAAGTCTTGGCACGGGAAAGCAGGTGCTTGAAGACTTTGTGAAAGCTTATCGCGATCCTTCATACACATGCACCGCCTCTGACGAGAAGTCTTTTCAAAACGAAGTGTGGTTCCAACGCCGTGTAGAGTTGTGGGGCGAAGGTTTCTCAATGTTCGACATTATGCGACTCGGCAAACCTGTAGTTCGCTTTCATGGCAGCGACAAGGGAATCTGGCCTGATGCTTTCTGCTTCAACATCCAGGCAAACGATGGGTATCTGTTGATGCGTTTCTCGCAGAAAGAAACAAATAACAACAGTGCTATTGTGAACAATACCGAAGGAACACTGCCAAGTTCTATGCAAAATCCAAACCTTACAGATGGTGTTACAGATTAACAAGACAAAGAAAGGAAGAATGATATGACAAAATTCAGTAAACTAATGATATTTCCGCTACTTGCTGCAGCATTTGCATTTTGCTCTTGTAGCGATGACGACGATTGGTCGGCTGGCAAGCAGACCAATGCCGAAGGGATAAATGTTTATTTGCCAACATCGGAAGGTGCCTCAATGACATTAGCACCGTCAGACAAATCTTTTACCATTAACGTGGCGAGAAGTTCTGCAAGCGGGGAATTGACGGTTCCGTTGAAGACAGCCAATGCCAATGGTTACGACAAGGACGGTAAATCGCTCTTCACGGTGCCTGAATCGGTAACATTTGCCAATGGCGAGAAAGAAAAGACTATAACGGTTGAGTGTTCTGACAATATGGAGATGTTTAAAACGTACAGGCTTACTATCTCGGTGCCCGAAGAATATACTTTGGCGTATGCCGATTCTGTAGAGAATCTGCCACGTAAAGAATTAAACATCATAAAGGAAGACTACAAGAGTTTTGCAACAGGAACTTATTATTCTGATTTCTGGGCAGATGATGACGGCACACCATACGAAGAATCTGCTACACTTGAGTATTCTGAGATAAAGAAGATGTATAGGTTCAGCAATGTCGTTACAGGCGAAACCTTTACCTTTAGTGTTGATGAGGATAATAAAATAGTGTTTGGAGATTCTAAATATTCCACGGGATATATACATCCTTCGTATGGCAATATTTACATCTCTCCATCCGAGGATGATGAGTATACTTCATATTATGACCCTGATACAAAAACATTCTATTTCGGTTGGGAATATACGGTTAGTGCAGGTTCTTTTGGAGATTACTATGAGTGGTTTAAAGTAGCTGAATAAATTATAACTCTATTCCCTAATATTCTGCGGGACGTAGGCTTTTATAAAGGTCGATGTCCCGCTTTTTTTGTTTTTTTAGTTAGGAGATTGCCATATTGCATAATTTTTCTTATATTTGGCAGCGGAGAAACGGTTGTCCTTAATCCATGGACAGTGTTCTTCCATACATAATATTATAACTGATAGACTAAAAAAGAAAATATAACTGACTAAGAGACGAAACAAAAAAGATGAAAGATAAAAAGAAACTGAAGAATATAATAGGTGTAGCGCTTGTTGTTATAGCAGCCGTATTCGTTTGCCTTTATCTCGCCAGTAGCTATATGTTAGGTTATTCTCTCGGCTATCCAAAAGACGAGCGTCTGTCGGCTGAGCACTGGCGCAGTAGGATGAAGAGTGAGTGCCCGTGGACAAAAAACTGGATGGATTCAGTATACAGGTATCATTGCGTAAAAGACACCTTTGTCGTTATGCCTTCCGGTTACAGGGCACATGCCATTTATCTCTATGCCCCGGAGAAGACTGCAAAGACTGCCGTAGTCGTTCACGGTTATAAGGTGCGTGCCGAGGGCATGCTGCATATTGCCTATATGTATAACCATGATTTGGGATATAACGTGCTCTTGCCAGATTTATATGGACACGGACAGAGCGAGGGCGACCATATACAGATGGGGTGGAACGACAGATGGGATGTTATCCGCTGGGCTGAGGTTGCAAACGATTTGTTCAAACCTTTATGTAACGGAGATATATCAAAAACTTCGCATTCTTTGTCGACAGACTTGGTGATTCACGGCATTTCCATGGGAGCTGCCACCACGATGGCAGTCGCCGGAGAAAAGACTCCGCCGTACATAAAATGCTTTGTAGAAGACTGCGGTTATTCTGGTGTGTGGGATGAGTTTGCCGCTCAATTGAAGGATCAGTTCGGCTTACCGTCATTTCCGTTGATGAACACCACGTCATGGCTTTGCCGTCAGAAATATGGATGGTCATTCTCTGAGGCACAGCAGATAGAACAAGTTCGACGAAGCACTAAACCCATGCTTTTCATACATGGCGACAAGGATAAGTTCGTGCCATATCGTATGCTTCGCCCTCTTTATGAGACAAAGAAGAAAGGCAAGAAAGCGATATTTATAGCCAAGGGCTCCGTTCATGCCATGGCTTACCGCGACCATCATGAGGAATATACCGCGAGGGTGAGGGATTTTGTTCGAAAGATATTCAGAAGTTCTAATGAGAAACAATCTTCAGCAGTTCTTCAAAGTCGTCAATAATATAGTCGGCATTGGCAAGTTGCTCCCGTGTGCCGTTGCCGTAGGTAACGCCACAGGTCTTTGTCCTTGCATTTCTTCCCATTTCAATGTCGTAAGTCATGTCGCCCACGACAATCGTGTCTTCCGGTTTGCCGTTGATATCTTTCAGAACTTTCAGTACCATATCGGGTGCCGGCTTCACCTTCTCCACATCGTTGGCAGCAACGATACAAGATATGCAGTCGGTGATGTTCATCTGTTCCACGTATTCCAACAGAGATGCCCTACTTCTGCTGCTGGCGATAGCCACGACGTGTCCGTCTGCCGCCATCTGTCTGATAGTTTCAATTACGTGAGGGAAAGGCTTAACAGCCATTTTCCCTTTGTTCTTCATAAATATTCTGCGATACGTCTCGGCACAATGCAACGCTTCGTCAAGTGTCATGCCGTACAGCAACTGAAATCCCTCTTCAAGTCTTAGTCCGATTGTTCTTGCGCAATCTTCCTTTGTCATTACTTCCAGTCCAAGTTCACGCATTGTCTGTTGCATAGTGCAGATGATGAGCGACTGGCTGTCTCCAATAGTTCCGTCGAAGTCAAGAATTACATTTCTCATTTTTTCTCTGTGAATAAATTGAATCGTAAAAAATAAAAATTCTTCACGATTGCCATAATTCTTTGGCAATCAATATTATGCGGTGAAGGATTTTTGTGGAATGTACAACTCTTGCTTATTTCTCCGTCAGCAAGAATCTTTCATATTTGTCTTTTGTAAGACACCTTTACGACTGCAAAAATACATATTTTTTCTTTTCAATTCCATAAAAAACAATACTTTTATGGAATTGAATCCGCAAAAGTGTTGCTTTTTATGGATTCCAAGCAGTGCTGACTATAAAATAAATCATAACTTTTCTAATCGGTGTGTTTTCTCAAAGGTATTTTTCCAGCACCTTGTCGAGCACTCCTACATAATAGAAAGGGAGATTGATTAGCTGGAAGCGATGCCCCGTAGGCGACACTGCTTCATTAATCCCAAAATTCCCGGGCCAAATTCTTATTGCCACATCAGGAGCGTCAGGTTGCGACATAAAGGAATGAAGAGAACGCAGATGTGCATTTGTTCCCGATTTTACTTCTATCGGAAGGATTGCCGAATTATATTGCCATACAAAATCCACTTCAGCATTAGAACCTTTCTTGTCGCGCACCCAGAAATATTGTTCATTACGGTAGTTGCGATCCAGGACAACACGAAGCTCCTGTGCAACAATCTGTTCTGCCGCATGACCTTTCCATACGTCAAGCAAGGAACTGTTTTGTAGATATTCCGTCTGAATATCTACGGAAAAATTCATGATGCCCGAATCTACCCATACAAGTTTAGGCTGTCGAGACTGTGCCGGAATAGCTGGCGCCTTGACTGCTGTTACTGGGTAATCCAAATTAAGCAAGAATGCTTTTTGCATTAGTTCCAAAGCTTCATGTACTTCCTTGCTCGTATAGTTACTCCCTCCAAAGCGGTTGAAGGTAATGGTTTGTCCTGCTTCTGCCCAACCATGTGTCAAGAGATGTCGTATAACTTTCACTTGATTGTTGTTCCGTGCATACTTCTCCACGTCCTCATTGTAGCCATCAAGCAATGAACGGTAGATAGGAGCCAAACGCATGACATCTCCATTTTGTGCATAGTCTACTAATGCTTCAGGCATTCCTCCTACAAGAGTGTATCGATTGAAGTGGTTGAGCAATAGCTCGTGGTATATGGGCGGCACGCTGACATCCATAATCATCTGCATCAGTGCATTCTCCCCCATTGCCCCCAGATATTCCAGAAACGAACAAGGGCGTAATGAAAGATACTCCACTCTTCCAACGGGAAAAGAAATCCGTTGTTTGATAAGTGTCTGAAGTCGAGAACCAGCCGCAATGATATGAAGCCATGGCATCTCCTCGTAAAAATAGCGTAGCAATCCAACAGCCTTTGGTTCGTTCTGAATTTCGTCTATAAACAGTAGCGTGCGCTTGGATGGATCGGCAACCACTTTTTTTTGTATGCATATATATTGGTAGATTTCCTTGACGTTGTCCGATTTGGAGAAAATGAAAGCGTCTGTGCTTTGCTCTAAATTAAGCTTGATATACACATCATACTGTTTGCTGAATTCTTCAACAAGTGTTGTCTTGCCCACTTGTCTCGCTCCGCGTAAAACAAGTGGCTTCCGGTTTTCTTTCTTACTCCATATTTTGAGTGCTTCTGTTAATTGCCTATATATCATTTTGTTACTTGTTTGTCATGCGACTGCAAAGATACAGCATTTTTCCTAAAACATAGGCAAAAAACAACCAAAACTTTCCTAAAACATAGGCAACATACAAGCGAAATCGTCCTAAAACATAGGCAAGTTTATGCCATTCTATGCTTAAAACATAGGCAAATGGGAAAGAAAACTTTTATTTTCCCCCCCCCCCCCCCCCCCCC
>DCBP01000041.1:0-4981 GCA_002314055.1 Prevotella sp. UBA1104 | reverse complement strand
GCAAAGCATTTGGCAGTTTTCCGGTACATTTATGCATGTGTACCAATTTTGGTAATATTTTCCTTGCTTTGTTGACGGAAAATATTTAACTTTGCAAAAAACAGAATGTTATGGCAGTCTTAAATTTCACATCAAGAGAATTCAGAAGCCAGCAGGCACACGTATTTGAGTTGGCTGACAGGGGAGAGAAAATTATCATTCGCAGAAACAAGAAACAAGCATATACACTTGTTCCTATTTCGGATGATGATTTGACCATTACTCCTGAACTTCAAGCAAGGATAGATAAGGCAAGGGCTGAAATTAAAGCAGGTAAGTGTATATCTGTGCATGGAAAAGAAGAACTTAACGCTTATCTGGACTCCCTATGATTTATGAATTAAGGTTTTCGCTACAGGCGAATAAAATAGCTAAGAAATGGAAGAAGTCTAATCCTCCTGTCTTTAAGAAATATGCAAAAATCCTTGCTGAGTTAGTAGAGCATCCAAGGATTGGACTTGGGCATCCCGAAGCTCTGAAGGGTGGTAACGGTATTACATGGTCTCGACATATAACCGCCCATGACAGAATAGTTTATGACATCTATGACGATGTCGTTGAAGTCTATGTATTGGAGTTGGAAGGGCATTATGATGACAAATAAAGAGAGAAGGATAAAATAATACTCATCCTTCTCTCTATTTCTATTTTTTTTACTATGTTTTCGGAAATGATGGAGAATGCGAAAGTTGAATAATTTCATTGATTATTTCCCGCCTTTTCTTCGGTTACACTCTCTGCAAAGCATTTGGCAGTTTTCCGGTACGGTTCTTCCTCCGTCCCGCCAAGGAGTGATATGGTCGCCCTCCATAAATTCGTAATCAAACTCTTTGCCACAACTGGCGCATTTGTGATTCTGTCTCTCCCAAGCTGCAAGTTTTATCTTATCCGAGAAAGCACGGAGGTCGAGATAATGTTCGTCGCCAGTCAATACGTATGGGATGATGCCGAGAGGTTTCTGAATTTCGTCATCGCCAATCAAATCAATGATTTGCCTTTCCATGCCTTTTATATCCACCACGTTTTCATGATATTCATCATAGAACTTTGCCCAATCCAAGCCCTTCATGATTTTTTTGAACTTCTTCATGTTAAAGGTGTCCATAGCCCAACGCAAGACGGACTGGAAATAAGTCCAAAGGGGCATGGCATTAATATCATGTTGGTGTTGGCTCATATAATTAATGGCAGTCTGCGGCTTGCCGTTTCGTGTTTCATGGTCAGCCATCCATTCCAATGCTTTCTTGAAGAAATCTTGGCGAATTGGAGAACCATTCACCAAGTCTTTGCCCAATCGGTAGGCACCGCAATTGCTCTTTGAGAAGTGCTTCTTTGCATCGCTTACGAAAGGACCGGCATAAACAGCATTTCTTATCTCCTGTTCGTTCAGAGGTTTGCCTGCGATATTGATTGTTTTGAACCATTCTAACTTTTCAGACTCCTCCCCTTCACAAACGTAAACCGTCAGCTGATAATCAAGAATTTGCCTTCTCTTATCTGCCGGTTGATTGCTAAAGCTCTTGAAATCGACGGCAAAAACATCTGCAACATACTGACAAAGCGAAAGGGTGCGCTGCTGCCCATCCATTATCTCATATGGGCATTCTGCATCGTCGCTTCTCTTTACCCAATACATCACATTGAGTGGATATCCATTAAGTACTGTGTGTATTACAGCTTGCTGTTCATTCTCATTATAGATAAACTCACGTTGATATGGCGGACGAATGTCAAGTAAACCACCATAGCCGCGAACTCCTTGTTCTTCGTTGTTAATGTAACCTTTGGTAATTTCACCTACAGTCACTTTTATTGGATTAATTGTCATCATATTGTTTGTGGATGTTTGTTGCGAATTAATATTTTGGGATATTTTCTAATTCCATTCACATATGGTCTGTCGTATTTTAAACAACCATCTTTCCAATAAGGACGCATGGATTCATTATTTTCAGTCATCCCGACGATCTCAAACTGTTCTTTATTGTATTTGTCAAAAAAAGTAACAGGTACTCCCATTATTCCCGTGTAATCATAAGGAATATCTGCTGTTCTAGCGACATAGATTGCTTTGTAATTATCACATTCTGGATATTCATCTTCTGAATATCTGCAAACTAAATCCATTACTTCATTTCGTTTAGGAATTTCGAGATTAGTAAACCACGTTACCCCTGATACCCTAATCATATTTGCCTTATGGTTACTTGCTGTTGCCGTATCTTCGTATGGAGAATAGAAATGGGCTGCAGCCCCTTTGAACCCATATCCTAACCATACCTTGTTGTTCATAATTAGAGGAAACACCTCTTTATAAGTTATTGCATTCTGATGTCCCACGATGATAAACTTCTTCTGATACTCCATCAGTTGCCCGATATACTCACGGAACAAAGAAAAAGGAGGATTTGTAACTACAATATCCGCTTCTTTCAGCAATTCTATGCACTCTTGCGAACGAAAATCGCCAGTCTTTAGTATCGACAATACATTTTTGTCGTTCTGTAAGAGGTACTGCACATCTGACAAGTCTACTGCTCCATCACCGTTCTCATCCTTCACTTCTGTAATCTCAACTTTGTATGCAATCTTTTTAGGCTCGTCATCGTCAAACCCTTCAAAATGAAGCATCAGTTCGTTTCCTGTAACAGGTGAACCATTATAACATGTACAGATAAGCTTCTTCAGTCCGAGTTGATTAAATCGGAGGGCAAAATATTTGAAGAAGTTACTTTCGTAAGGGTCATCACAGTTGCAGAGCACAACCTTTCCTCGAAAGTGCTGCCAATAATGCTGCAACTCGCGCTCTATATCAGAAAGTTGGGTATAGAATTCATCCTTCTTTGCCACTTTGGCTGCATTGAGATTCTTGTTTGCCATGATAGATTGATAGTTTTATGAGAATACGTGCATACAACTATCAATCACGCCAAGACGCAAAAAGGGCGTGATGCTCCTTATTGCGTTCAGCTATGAGGCAGCCTCGGAATGGAAACCTCAGTCTACTAATAAAGAATACACCACGCCTATGGCGAGATGCATTTCTATTACATAGTAGACTAAGGACATTCCATACCGAATGCCCTATCACAATTATTTCTGTAACGTTATTTCCAACAAGTTTCCGAGGCTTTTGGCTGAACGCGAAATAATAGCGAATGCTTTTGTTTATCCAACGATGTTAACCGGACAAGACTTACTGTCAAGTCTGATTGTAGGCACAAAAGTACAAAATAATATTCATAAACCCTGTATCAATATAAAACATTTTGCAAAGGTTGCTTCGAAAAACTTGTTTTTACGACAATGGAGACAATCTTTTCATCATTAATAAAAGCAACATAAACAACAAGTACATTCGAAACTTCATAATGCTTTACCCGTAACCCATATACATTTTTAACAACATTGTTTTAAACAACCTTGTTAAAAACATTATTTATTGCTAACTTTGCCACAGATATTTAAAATTAGATGATATGGCAAAGAACTTTAACGCTCCATTCATTTTTGGTGTACGGGTAGAGGGCGATACCTTTACCGACCGTAGGGAAGAAACAGAACGCCTGAAGGCAAATTTCACTTATGGTATCAACACCATATTGATATCCCCACGACGTATGGGTAAGACCTCACTCGTTGACAAGGTATGCTCGCTTGTGGAAAGTGATGACATCAGAATAGCACATATTGACGCCTTTGGTTGCCGTTCGGAGATTGATTTCATCAATGCCTTTGCCACTGCCGTGGTTCGTGCCACATCGGGCAAATGGGAAGAATGGATAGAGAATGCCAAAGTTTTTCTGAGCAGATTCGTTCCCAAAATAAGTTTCGGACAAGATCCTCTGACGGATTTCTCCCTCTCTTTAGAATACAATGCAAGCAACAATACTACGGAAGAAGTGTTGCGTTTGCCAGAAACGATAGCCGAGGCAAAAGGTTGCAAGATAGTAGTTTGTATAGACGAGTTCCAACAGATAGGGGATTTCCCTGACTCCCTTTCGTTTCAAAAGAAACTGCGTGGAGTATGGCAGCTGCAGAAAAATGTATCGTATTGTCTATACGGAAGCAAACGTCACATGATGGAACAGATGTTTCAGAACCAAAGCTACCCGTTTTATCGTTTCGGAGACATGTTCTATCTCGGCAAAATCAGCGAGAGCGACTGGATAGAATATATCTGCGAAAGGTTTAGAGTTACAGGTAAACAAATTTCAGAAGAACTGGCAAAAGAAATATGCACTGTAACCGACAGGTATTCTTCCTATGTCCAGCAGTTGGCTTGGCTTGTATGGCTGAAAACACAAAACGAGACGACGGAGCAGGATTTGCAGTATGCTATCGACCGTTTGCTTGATGCCTGTGAACCTCTGTTTATCCAACAGACGGAAGATTTGTCGGCTTATCAGATGAACTTTCTTCATGCTATAGCAGATGGGGTGCATACAGGCTTTACACAGTCGGCAGTATTAAACAATTACCGTTTGGGAACGGCTGCGAATATCTCAAGACTGAAAAAGGCTCTTATTGAGAAAGATTTGATATTGGTAGACAAGCCGAAACATCTTGATATAAGCGACCCTATCCTTACCATGTGGCTCAGGAGAAGAGTGTGGAGAGTGTGAGAACGGGTGGCGGATATGCCTGCCGAGGGGAGCGTAAAGCCGCTATCAAGGTGTTGTAACTACCGTTAAAAGTGTTTTTAACTACCGTTGAAAGTATTTGTAACTACCGTTAAAAATATATTTAACTACGCTTAAAATACCCTCAGGCGGCGTTCCCACTCCTTGCCGGTAAACAAGAGTCCCCCTGTTAAGTAGCTATTCACAATTAGTTTATACAAACAACAAAACATTTATATTTAAAACAACCGTAACAACATATACAATCCAAACAACTTTCATGCTTGTCGCGCACGCTGCGTGTTGTACTTGTTGTATAG
>DCBP01000081.1:7885-39009 GCA_002314055.1 Prevotella sp. UBA1104 | reverse complement strand
TTCCAACCGTACAGCTCGAAATAATTTTGACTTGTTACTTATTATCTTCCGACAATATATATTTAAATCCGAAACTTGAATTATATAGCAACAGGATAAAATAGGCACCAAAGGTGCAAGCATGTTGCACCTTTGGTGCAGCATACATGCGCCAACAACAAACGACAGCTTTGCTACCGTCAGGATAAAAACATGAAAACGGCTAAGAAAAATATCGCCGCTGGAAGTGTGAGGGTAAAAGTTCTACCCTCACACCTACCCTCACACAGACAACTTATTGTTTCTCAATAGGTTATCATGCGAGTGTGAGGGTGTGAGGGTAAAATGACGAAAAAAATTTTTTTTATAAAAACTTCAATCAGATGGCATCCAAGCCCTCGAAAATATGCTTCTCTTTTCGCTGAGCAATAAGTCTGTTGAGCTTTTGTCTTCTCATCGGATTAAGCCAGCGACGGGCATAGATATTAGGTATCGCCACACCGATGGCTATGCACAGAATGATGAGCGATGCCTTTACGGCATTAGAGAACGCCTCGGTCAGCTCACCAACAATTCCCTGCATCTCTATAAGGGCGAAGAGGGCGCGATACATCAATACTCCAGGCACCATAGGGATAACACTCGGTATTGCAAGACAATGGTGAGGGGTATGGAATACATGAACGAACTTAACGCAGAGTACGCTTATCAGCAACGAGCCGACAAAAGCAGCCATGATAGGTCCACGGTCAAGTCCGATATTATCGTTGCTGGCTCCAAGATTAACGAAATTTCTTGTGCAGACGGCAATAATACCACCGATGGCAACAACCCAAAGCAATCGTTTAGGGATATTGAAAATCATGGAGAATCCCATGGCAGAGATTGCGGCAGCTATAGAATAGCTCAAGTAAGTGTTGTGAGGCGTCATGCTCAAGTCCTTCACGAAGTTGTCTACTCCGCAAACAGTGATTGCCATCGAAATACCGAACGACATCGCCGTAACCATAAGCAGCGTGTTTATCGCCCTGTTCAGTCCCATTTCTATATGATTCTCTATCATATCCGAAACGAAGTTTATGAGCGGAACTCCCGGCACGATAAACAGTGCGCATGCCATAAGCGGATGCCACGGAGTATCGGAATGGAGCACTGTGGCAAGCCAGTCGGGCAATGCCCCGACAACGGCAGGCGACGTGGAGAGGAATGCCGACAGCCATGCAAGGATAGTGGAGACAAAGGCAGCAATACCAATATTCACATATCCGTTAGAGCCTTTCTCGTTGAGGAAGGCGCGGAGCCGGAAACCGATGATTGCAGCAATGGAGGCATAGAAGAATGCCGTCCAGTCGCAACCGAACTGTATGCAGAATCCTCCACAGGCGAAGCCTGCGCCCACGGCAACCTGATTAACAGTGTAGTTACGAGGCTGTTTTTTTATTTTCTCCAGTTCCTCCTCGTATTTGTCGAGCGAATAATCGTCTTTAATAGCCCTCCACGACAGTTTGCTGACAGCCGAAATAGCCGTCATGTTGATGCCGTGCTTATCGCAGCGCTGGAATTTACTGAGCGAATGTTCCTCATCGCTGAGGTTAACCTGCAACATGTTGTAAGTAACATTAATATGCAAATTCTCCTCAGGCAGTCCGAGATATGCCGCCGTACGATGAAGGTTTCTCAGAATACGACTGGTATCAGCACCACTCGCCACGAGAACCTCTCCGGTACGCATCAGCAAATCGAGTTCTCTTCTAATTTTCTTTTCTTTCTGGTTTTTATTAATTATCTCTTCCATTTTTCATATTGACCTAAGCAAGCGGATTCCATCCCTGTGCTTTCAATTCAAATTCATTTCCGTCCCTTGAAACGAGCATATATCCAAGTTCCTTTTTCGTAATATGCCCTACCATCTTTACATCCTCAATCTGTTTAATCTTGTCAAGGTCTCCGATAGGCACCGTAAAGAGCAGTTCATAATCCTCACCGCCGTTCAGTGCACAAGTAGTAACATTCATGTTCATCTCCTCAGCCATGACAGCCGTTTGGTAGTCAATCGGGATATTCTTCTCGTATACCCGGCATCCGCATCCGCTCTGTCTGCAGATGTGCATGAGTTCGCTGCTCAGTCCGTCGCTGATGTCCATCATTGCCGTAGGACGGATATTAAGCTCCCTGAGTTTCTGAATGATATCGCCTCTTGCCTCCGGTTTGAGCTGTCGCTGCAGCAGATACTCCCTACCGGCAAAATCAGGTTGGAAGTCGGCAAGCTGCTCAAGCGCCTTCTTGTCGTTCTTCTTTTTCGCCTCAGCCACCTGCTGGTAGTAAACGCTTTTCTCGCGCTCAAGCAGTTGCAGTCCCATGTAGGCAGCACCGAGATCCCCCGACACGCAAATGAGGTCTGTTTCCTTCGCCCCGTTGCGGTAAATGATATCCTCCTTGTCAGCCTCACCGATACAGGTGATACTAATCGCCATACCGGTATACGAGGAAGTGGTGTCTCCGCCCACGATATCAATATTCCATTTGTCGCAAGCCATTCTCAGTCCGCTATAGAACATCTCCAGGTCTTCTACAGTAAATCGTTTGCTCAGGGCAATGCTGACGGTCATCTGCCGTGGAGTTCCGCCCATGGCAAAGATGTCGCTGATGTTAACCATAGCCGATTTGTATCCGAGATGCTGCAAGTCGATGTAAGTAAGATCGAAATGCACTCCCTCCATAAGCATATCCGTAGTAACGAGCACCTCCTTGTCGGGATAATGCATCACGGCACAGTCATCTCCAACTCCTTTTACCGTAGAGGTGTTTTTAATCTTGATGTCGTCAGTAAGGCGATGGATAAGTCCGAACTCGCCAAGTTTAGAAATATCGGTCATTTATATTGTGTATATATAATAATGTACGCGAGTGGAGCAGTATGACCCCAGCCATACCGCCCCACTCTATTATAAAATAAAATTTTAAGCTCTGCGAATCATCTCGCGCATAATCTCAGTCATCAGCGGCTGAGCATTATTTGCAGCCACCTGCACTTCCTCGTGGCTTACCTCAACAGGAGTATCCTCAAGACCGAGGTCGGTGATGATGCTTATACCGAACGTCTTTATGCCACAATGATGAGCCACGATAACCTCAGGCACGGTGCTCATACCGACGGCGTCGGCTCCCATACGATGATACATCTTATACTCTGCCGGAGTTTCGAAAGTAGGTCCCTGCACTCCCATATACACTCCATGAACCACACGAATCCCCTTCTCCTTGGCGATGGCATCAGCCTCAGCGATAAGGGCATGGTCGTAGGTTTCGTGCATATCCGGGAAACGCGGTCCGGTAGGGAAATTCTTTCCGCGCAGCGGATGCTCCGGGAAGAAGTTGATATGATCGGTGATAATCATAAGGTCGCCGATTTTAAAGTCAGGATTCATACCTCCCGATGCATTCGACACGAAGAGAGTTTTAATTCCCAGTTCATACATCACGCGGATAGGGAAAGTTACCTCCTTCATGCTGTATCCCTCATAGTAGTGGAAGCGCCCCTCCATAGCCATGATATCTACACCGCCGAGCTTTCCGAAGATAAGTTTTCCGGCATGTCCCTCTACCGTTGATACAGGGAAGTTAGGGATATCCTTATATGAATACTCATAGCTGTCAGTTATTTCTGAAGCTAATTGTCCGAGACCTGTTCCCAGGATTATTGCTGTTTTCGGACTTGTTGTCATCCTTTGCTTTAGCCAGGATGCTGTTTCTTGAATTTTTTCGTACATAACCAATAATATTTTCTTTAAATTCTTCTTCCTGACCCAGCATGAAGCCCACAGAAACGGGCAAGACGAAGAGATGGCGCCTTACCTCGTCGCTGAGTCCGTCCATGCCAAACAGTCGGGCATTGTCTTTCTCTGTTGTTATAATTATCTTGTCGTTGCCGTCCATTCTTTCAAATGCGGCATTTATCCTCTCTATATCCGATGCCGTAAACTGGTGATGGTCGGCAAAGGTCATTGGGGTGATGTTCTTCGTGTATGGCTCGAGGTCTACTATCATTTGCCTTGGCGAAGCAATCCCGGTGAGGAGCAACACGTGCGTGTCTGCCGTCAATGAGGACAACTTCCTGTCCGGTCCGCAATATACGGGCTTTAGGTCGTCGTAGACGAGTGTTGTGAAGAAGAGTTTCTGATACGGATAGAGATTCATTGTTTTCGTTATCACGCGGTATTCCATCGGTTTGAGATCCTTTGGACACTTCGTTACGATAACGATATCCGCCCTTGACTTACCGTTCTTCGGTTCGCGCAGTCGTCCGGCAGGCAACAGTTTGTCGTACATGATAAGTCGGTGGTAGTCTACAAGCAGGATGTTTATTCCCGGCTTTACATACCTGTGCTGGTAAGCATCGTCGAGCAAGACGACATCGGTATCTGAAGTCTCCTTGTCGGATACTATCCTGTCGATGCCGTGACACCTGTCTTTGTCTACCACGACATGCACATCGGGGAACTTCCGCTTCATCTGATAAGGCTCGTCGCCGAGCATCGACATCGGCGTGTCTTTCCCGGCAAGCAGATATCCGCGACTCTTGCGCTTGTAGCCACGACTCAACACGGCGACTTTCACTTTATCTTTCAGGAAGTTGACGAGAAACTCTACATGAGGAGTTTTCCCGGAACCGCCAACCGTGATATTCCCGACAGAAATGACAGGGATGTCGAAACTGCGGCTTTTCAGTATGCCGAGTTCAAACATCTGGTTTCTAAGTCTTACTCCCCATCCGTATATCCAGCTCAAGGGGAGAAGCCATTCGTTTATTTTTATGAAATCACCTTCCATACCTAACGAAGAATGAAGAATGAAGAATGAAGAATGTTTGTTTCCTCACACTTCATTGCATCATGTTGTCATATAGTTTTCTTATTTCACATTTATAATATAAGGCAATCTTGCCTGAATAGCCGACTGACGGTTTATGTTCTTCAGGAGCATGAACGTAGAATAATAGTCGCCCATTGCCAGTCGCATCTGATTGTCGATATAACTTCCCGACGAAGTCTGGTTAAGGATCTGCTCCATCCAGTCAGCCTTTGCCGGATAAGCCGAAGTATAGTATTCGCCGACCTTTGCCAATTTTGCAGCCTTAGCCACAGCATCGTCAACACCGCCAAGCTGGTCGACGAGTTTTATTTTTAGAGCATCCTCGCCAAGCCATACATGTCCTTGAGCGATTTTCTCAACCTGATCGGTTGTCATGTGGCGCCCGTCGGCAACACGCTGGCGGAAGAGTTTATAGCCACGGTCGATATATGCCGAAAGATAATTCATCTCCGTTTCATTAAACGGACGCGACATTGTTCCGAAGCCACTGTTCTTGTTTGTCTTCACCTCGTCGAATTTCACTCCGAGCTTCTGCGTGATAAGTCCGCTCATATCCGGGAACATACCGAAGATACCGATACTTCCAGTCAGGGTAGTAGGCTCCGCAACAATCCAGTTTGCCGAACAGCTCATGTAATATCCGCCCGAAGCAGCCATTCCGCCCATCGAAACGACAACCGGTTTCTTTGCCTTCAGCAACTGTACGGCTCTCCATATCTGTTCTGAGGCATAAGCACTACCGCCGCCAGAGTTGATACGGATTACTACAGCTTTCACGTCTTCATCATCAGCAAGTTTCATAAGGTCTTCGCTAACCTTTGTTCCGTCGATTACATTTTCGCCCTGTCCCATAACGCCGGCAGCAGCTCCGTCAACGATATCTCCATAAGCATAATACACGGCAATCTCATCATCACCGTCATCTCCCGTTTCCGGAACGTTCAACATTCCAGAGATACCTACGGTATTTAATTCGTCGTCCTTTCCAAGCTTCATCAGTTTCTTAATCTCATCCTTTATCTGGTCGTGATACAGAAGCTTGTCTACGAGTTTCATGCTGACATACTGTTTCGGGTCGGCAAAAGTAATCGCATTGTCGGCATAGCTGTTTAGCTGTGCAACGCTCAGTTTGCGGCTCGCCGCTACCTCGTTGCATATATTGCGCCATATTCCACTGACAAAAGCCGTAACCTGTTCGCGGTTGGCATCGCTCATCTTGTCGCCGGTAAACATCTCCGTAGCACTCTTATATGCACCGACCTTCACTACCTGCATCTTTACTCCGAACTTGGCGAGGAGGTCTTTTACATACATCGACTGCGAGTAGAGTCCGCTCCACTCTATCTGTCCGCTCGGATTAAGATAAAGCTTGTCGGCTACCGAAGCAAGATAGTAAGAGCTCTGAGTATAGATGTCGCCATAGGCAACAATCCATTTACCGCTCTTTTTGAAGTCAAGCAAAGCCTTGCGCACCGCCTGAACAGAGGCGTATGAATCAGGAGCAAAAGCGCCAGCCTCAATATATATACCCTTTATCTTATCGTTTTTCTTTGCTTTCTTTATGTCATTGAGCAAATCATCAAGACCTATCGTACCGACAGCATCTCCTGTTAGCTGTGCCAAAGGATTGTCATTGGAACGTTCTGCAAGCTGTCCGTTGAGCCTGACAACAAAGACGGTGTTGTCTGCCACGTCTTTTGTGGAACTCGACGATGCCACCATTCCTACTATGCTCATAACTCCAAGTGCCCCAACGATAATCAAGAACACCATTATGCCAACAACCGTGGCGCTCACTTGTTTCAAAAAGTTTCTCATATCTTTTCTTTTTTATGTTAATATTCTATCTCTTATACGCAGCCTTACGTTAATACGCTACATGATTGACAGAATATTTTTCATTTTCTATATATATTATCACTCCGCGATATCTACCTTTACAGGGTTATCGAGTTCTTTTTTCCATTGCTTCATCCAGGAGAACCACTCTTTGTAGCTCTTGAAGCCAAAGGTTTCCTTGTCGCAAGTAAACGCCATATTGTAGGTCATCGACTTTCCTCCCTTCATGCCGAGGACATAGAGATACTGGTCTTTCGCTGTCGTCGGCTCACTTATCACATATTTTTCAGGCACGTTGACAGCAAGTCCTACAACGATTTTCGGTTTGCCGGCTATTGAGTCTTTCACTCCGTTAGGCCAGTTGCCACCCCAATCGCCAACGAGTCCTTTATGGTCGGAAAACATCTTGTCGTTGAGGTTTATCACTCCTGTAGAAAACTCCACTCCGTCTGCTGGAGTATCCTGGAAGACATGTATCTCACAATCGCGATGCCCGGCATAAATGATAACATTCTGTCGGAGATTGAAGGTCTTTCCTGAAAGCTGCCATCCTTCATCGGTGAGTTCAACGATAGTACGAACCGGTCCACTTGCCACCATACGCTGTCCGCGCGACTTCACCGGACTTACCATTGTAGACTTCTCTCCGTTCCAACCTCTCAAAGCTCCGAGTCCTACCGTCTGTCCTGCCCACAACACATCATCGCCATATCCGGCAGCGAGCTGCTCGTCGTCGGGATAGAACTGGCTCGTTTCAAGTTCCAGTTGCTTCTTATACTTACCATACAAGTCGTACGTCTGGCGCTCATCGAAATACACGCGATAGGCAGCAAGCTCCGACTCGAAGTCTGCTCCATGATGGTGTACCATGTGGAACACATCAACGCCTTCTGGAGCTGAGAGGGAATGGATATATCCGGGAAACTTATTCTTTTTCTTCGTTTTGAAGTCTCTCATTATCATATCACCGTAAGTACGGCGCGGATAATTGCGGTCGGCCTGCTTTTCAGAATACAGTTCCACGGTGAGTGTCTTTTTCCCCTTTGCCTCCATGTCTACGACAAAAGCGAGTTCGTCGTTAGTCAAGTTACGGTCGAGGTCGTCTATCTGCGACGGCACTTCTCTATCGCCATCCTTTACAACGGCATCAACGACATTAAACGGTACATCCCTTAATGATACCACAACGGGCACATCGGCACGTTTCACGTTAAGTGGATTTGACAGGTTTACTTTTATAGTTTTTGTCTCTGCATTTGCCGCCATTGCTCCAACGAGGAGTAAGGCTGCAACAAGTATTCTCGGGTTATTCATTATATTCAAAATATTATTTGTTGAAAATCGGTGCTAAATTACTAATTTTTCTTCTTACAGACAAATACACATTGGTATATTTTGCAAATCTTTATGTTATTAATCTTTGAAATCCAGCTCTCCCTCTATCCACCGGGGTCTTTTGTTGTCGTGAGGGTTAGAAACACTAAGTCCGATAAGTCTAATCGACTTATCTTTCGGAACGACAGACATGAGCTGTTTTGCAAGTGGCAGAATCTGCTCCTTTGTACGTAGCGTCCTGTTACGGGAAATACTACGGGATATCTGGGAAAAATCCGAGTATTTCACTTTCAGCGTCAGCGTATGTCCGCTGAAATCACTCTTCTTTATTCTGCCCACAAGTTCCTGCACAGTATGGTAAAGTTCGATAATGATTGCCGAGTTCTTATGTATATCCTCAAGGAAAGTCTGTTCGCACCCGACCGACTTTCTTATCCTCACATTCTCCACCGGCCGGTTGTCGATGCCGCGGGCAAAATTGTAAAACACCGCTCCAGCCTTGCCGAACACGTCGGTAAGGAAACGGAGGGTGCACGCCCGTAGTTGTCCACCATTAAAGACACCTATCTTATGCATCGTTTCAAGAGTCTTCGGTCCGACACCCCAGAAATCCTCTACAGGAAGCGACGCTATAAAATCAAGAGCCCGTTCGGGGTGAATAACGAAGAGTCCGTCGGGCTTACGGTAGTCCGACGCGATTTTTGCAAGAAACTTATTATAAGACACCCCGGCACTTGCCGTAAGGTTCAGTTCCTCCCGAATGGCACTCTTTATTTCCCGTGCTATATCAACAGCCATCTCTATTCCCTTCTTATTGGTTGTAACGTCAAGGAAAGCCTCATCGATAGAAATCGGTTCGATTAAATCTGTATAGCGAAGGAAAATTTCATGAATCTTCTGCGACACTTCTTTATAATGGCTATGGCGGCAAGGTACGATAATCAGACTATCACACATTCTTTTTGCCGTGGCAATAGGCATGGCGGAGTGTACTCCGAAGCGTCGAGCCTCATAGCTTGCCGTAGACACTACACCCCTCGGGCCGTCGAAGCCCACGGCAATGGGTTTCCCGCGGAGTTCAGGATTGTCCCTTTGTTCTACCGAAGCAAAGAAGGCATCCATATCTATATGTATTATCTTTCTGACGTCGTTTGTTTCCATAATGAAGTTTCAGATGCAAAGGTAATGCAAATCGAATGCAGAAAGCCAAGCTTGCTTGAACTTTATGCTGAGATGCAGCTTATCTTATGCAAAGGTAATGCAAATCGAGAGGAGAATGAAATGAATTATTCATTTCTTATCCCGAGATGTAGCTCTGCTTATGCAAATGTACTATAAAAAGGCGAACTAATAAATTCTTTAGACGAATTTTAGATTTATGAATTGATCGGAAACGAGCAAACTCTACATTCTGAAACAAAAATATCATGTTTTTTTGCAAAATAAAAATAAAAACCACTACCTTTGTAGCAAAAATAACGAAAAGAACTTTAGTTTATGAAAAAGAATTTCTACAAAAGGGCAGTTAAAGCCTTTGCCGTAACGGCTATGCTCCTGTCTGCCGCCGCAGCTCAGGCTGTGGAGTATTTCCAAAGACTCAGCATGGAGGGCGTGGAACTTATCGGTGCCGTAACATGGGGAAAAGTTGACGAGTTCACACTCATGCAACCCGGATATTATGAATTCAGCTACGACAGGAAATTCTCGCCAGACAAGACGGCTCCGCTTTTCAAGGCTACTCCTATGGGCGGATGTGCTTATCACGACGGAAAAATCTATTCATGCGAATATTCGGAGCTTAGCCATAAAATCAAACCGGTATGGAGAATTTATGACGCCAAGACTTTCAAGCTTCTCTCTGAGCATACGTTGAAAGACAACTGCGAAAGTACTACTACTTGTATCACATACGACCAGACTACCGGAAATATCTATGGCCTGCTCGAGACTTACGACGAGACTTTCCTCGTGAAGGTTAATCCGGAAACAGGCGACATGACTCGTATCGGATCTTTGCTCGACCATCTTAGCTACACGAAGTATCTGGCTATTGCATGCAGTCCGACGGGTGTTATATACTGTACTTATCTGAATAAGAGCACCAATGCCATTTATCTCGGAAAATTCCGCAAGACTACAGGTCAGGTATCGGCTGTTAGCGGTATCAGTGCCACTAACCTACTGCCCGGCGACTCTTTCATCAACGGGGCTTACGAGCAAGCTATGTTCTTCAACAATGCTACGGGAAAACTGTACTGGATGTTCCAGGGCTCAAGTGCCATGCTATATAAAGAGGTTACTCAGATTTATGAAGTGGACCCTCTTACGGCTGATGCCGTAATGGTGGCTTATACCGAAGACGAGCTACAGGGACCGGGCGCTTTCTTCCTTGAACCAAGTCTTGAAGCTCCGGCTATCATCAGCGACTTTGCATGGACTCCCGACGAACCGGGGTCTGAGAGCGGAACCGTTAGCTTTACTCTGCCTACGAAGACTTACGGCGACAATGAGCTGAAAGGTAGTCTCACGCTTAATGTAACGAACGGCGACGAGACGTTCTTCAACGGAGAGGCTACTCCGGGAGAGAAATTCTCAAAGCATGTGGACAACATGCCTAACAAATGGAACGAACTGAGTATTCAAGTTTCTAACAGTGCCGGCGACGGTCCGAAAGTGAAGCGCTCGTTCTTTGCAGGATACGACACACCTAAGGCTCCGACAAACGTGAAGCTTGTTGCCGACGGACTGCGCACTACTCTTTCATGGGATGCTCCGACGGAGGGGATCAACGGATACACTATCAATAATGAAGACCTCACTTACAAGGTTGTAAGATATCCAGGAGAGGTTACTGTAGCTGAAAATCTGAAAGACTGCTCGTTTAGCGAAGAGCACCCTGGAGATATGACCCGCTATGTATATACAGTAACTCCTTACGCTAACAAGAAGGAGGGAAAGGTCGGAATGTCTAACAACCTTATTGTCGGTACTCCGCTTGACGTGCCATACGGAGGGGAATTCAACAACGCATACGACATGTACAACTATTATACCATCATCGACAAGAACGCCGACGGATATACGTGGATGTATGACGACGATACCAATAGGGCTTATTACCACTACAGCATGGCAAACGCTGCCGACGACTGGATGATCTCGCCGGCTATAAACTACAAGAAGGGTAAGACTTACGAACTTACCTTTACGGCATACTCTTCGTCGTATACCTATAAGGAGGATATGGAGGTTACATTCGGAAACGACAAGACGGTTGATGCTCAGAATGAGTTGCTACTCAATTTGCGGCAGTTGCCTACCGTCGACGAGGCTGATGCCCCAAGTTCTTATTCGGCTAAGTTTACAGTACCTGAAGACGGGGTGTACTACTTTGCCTTCCACGCTATGTCGGAGAAGTTCCGTGAATATATCTTCCTATATAATATCTCCGTGAAGGAGGTTGCAACGGATGGTATTTCTACTATGCCTGTTGGTGCTGACACGGCAATCGCCGTAGACAACGGAGTGCTTTCGGTTTCTTCAAAAACGACAACAAGTATCAAAGTTACCGACTTGGGCGGAAGAACTGTTGTAGAGGGTAACGGCAAAAACATGAGCGCAAAACTTTCAAATGGTATCTATCTTGTAAATATCAGCGGAAAGACGGTAAAGACTGTTGTGAAATAACAGAAAGACTGTACGCATAATTTATACGGGCTGCATATTCGGTTTTATTCTCGGATATGCAGCCCGGTTTTTTTGAATTATTTTCCCCCTACAGGCTTATATTTCGGGAATTTTATCTATATTTGCAAAAAATAAAAACAGAAACTTATATAATCGTATGAAACAAACAAAAATTGTTGCTTCAATCAGCGACCGCAGATGCGGCGTTGACTTTATTCGCCAACTTTTTCTGGCTGGTGTTAACGTGGTGAGAATGAACACGGCTCACGCTACTCCGGAAGGTATCCGTGAGATTATCAAAAATACAAGGAAGGTATCGAAACATATCGGTATACTTATCGATACTAAAGGACCGGAGGTGAGAACTACCGGTACTGATATTCCTATCCAGTATAAAACTGGAGAAAGGGTGAAAATTTATGGACATAATACTGACGAAACGACTCACGACAGCATTAATGTTTCATACCCGGGCTTTGTAAACGACGTAAAGGTCGGCGACGACGTGCTCTTCGATGACGGAGAGCTCGACATGAAGGTTGTGGAGAAAGACGGTGATGCTCTTTGTGTCGAGGTGCAGAACGACGGTATGCTGGGTTCCAAGAAGAGCGTGAACGTGCCGGGCGAACATATCGACCTGCCGGCGCTTACTGAAAAGGACAAGAACAATATCCTTCTCGCTATTGACGAGGATATAGATTTTATCGCACACTCCTTCGTACGCAGCAAGGAGGACGTGATGGCTGTGCAAAAGATTCTCGACGAGCACAACAGCGAAATTAAAATTATCTCAAAAATCGAGAATCAAGAGGGTGTGGATAATATCGACGAGATTATCGAGGCTTCTTACGGTATCATGATTGCACGTGGCGACCTCGGTATTGAGGTGCCAATAGAGCGTATTCCGGGCATTCAGCGCATGATTATCAAGAAATGTATCCAAGCTAAAAAACCGGTTATCGTGGCTACTCAGATGCTTCACACGATGATTAACAACCCTCGTCCTACACGTGCTGAGGTTACGGATATCGCCAACGCTATCTATTACCGCACTGATGCTTTGATGCTTAGCGGCGAGACTGCTTCTGGAAAATATCCTGTGGAGGCTGTTAAGACTATGGCTGCTATTGCTGAGCAGGCTGAGAAGGACAAGATGCGCGAGAATGACATCCCTGTTCCATTGAGCGAGAACTGTAATGTTAGTGAATTCTTATCTAAGCAGGCTATCGAGGCAACGGAACGACTTGGCGTGCGAGGTATTATCACCGATAGCGTGAACGGACGTACGGCTCGTAACCTCGCTGCTTTCCGTGGTCCTAACCCCGTGCTTGCAATATGTGTTAAGGAGCGCACTCAGCGTCTGCTTGCTCTGAGCTATGGTGTTATTCCTGTTTATCAGCACGAGAAATTGCAACCTCAAGACCAGTTTGTTGCTGCCTTGCGTATGCTTCGTCAGAAGGGATATCTGAGCATGGACGACAAGATTGCTTACCTCAGCGGAAGCTTCGGACGTGGAGGCGGCACCACATTCCTCGAAATCGACAAGGTTTCTGATATCTTCACTAAAGACTATACTTTGCCGAATATGATGAGACCATAAGGCATAATTAATAATTCATAATTCATAATTGGGAGTATAGACGAATTCTAAAAAACCTACCCTTTTATGAATTATGAATTAGTTTTTTTAGCTACATAAACTTTTTTCTTTTCTATGAAACACTTTCTTTTATCCTGTTTCCTTGCATCACATTTCTTTTGCGGAAACGCACAAGTTGCAACTGATGTCTACGATACTCATTATACTCCCACAGAGGAGAACCTGAAAGCACGGGAACAATTTTCGGACTCTCGTTTCGGAATATTCCTACATTGGGGACTGTACAGTATGTTTGCACAAGGAGAATGGTATCTTAACTACGGACCTAACAAGGACGAATATGCTAAGGCTGCCGATGCTTTTTATCCTCATTCGTTTAATGCCGAAAAATGGATTTCGGCTATCAAGGAAGCGGGCGCTAAATATATCTGCTTTACAACAAGGCATCATGAGGGCTTCTCGATGTGGGACACGAAACAGTCTGACTACAGTATCATGCACACTCCGTATGCAAGGGATATCGTAAAGCAACTTGCTGACGAATGTCATAAGCAAGGTATCGGACTGCATCTTTATTACTCTCATATCGACTGGACTCGCGATGATTATCCAGCCGGACGAACAGGACGGACAACTGGCAAGGATCCGAATAAGGCAGATTGGCAGCATTACTATAAGTTTATGAATGCACAGCTGACGGAACTGCTCACCAATTATGGAAAAGTGGACGGAATATGGTTTGACGGATGGTGGGACCATGACGAGGATTCTATTCCTTTCAATTGGCAACTGCCGGAACAATATGCTCTTATCCACCACTTACAGCCGGCTTGTATTATCGGAAACAATCATCATCAAACTCCTTTTGAGGGTGAAGATATGCAGATGTTTGAACGCGACGTTCCGGGAGAGAACAAAAGCGGACTCTCGGGACAATCGATTAGCCAGCTACCTCTCGAAACGTGTCAGACTATGAACGGCATGTGGGGATACAAGATTAAGGACCAGAACTACAAGTCTACAAAGGAACTCATCAGACTTCTTGTGCGCACGGCATCCAAAGGGGCAAACCTGCTGCTCAATATCGGCCCCCAGCCTAACGGCGAACTGCCGACTACGGCTCTCGACCGGCTGAAAGGTATTGGAGCTTTTCTAAACGGCAAAGCCGGAGAGAGTATATATTGTACTCTCGGCGGAAACATAAATATCGGCGACAGCATTGTTACGACAAAGGGTAAAGGAAAGAATGCCCCACTCTACATTCATATCCTTGCAGATGAGCCGACAGCTGACGTTACTCTTTCTATACCTGGAAAAATTAGGCGTGCAATAAACCTTCTTACTGGAGAAAAAATACTTTTCAGGAGAAATAATAATGGAAAGACAACATTCGCTACTTCTAACCACAAAGCTAACGAGTTTGACTATATAATAAAGGTTGAATTCTGATTTGAATAAAAGATTCTAATATTCTATCTATATCTTACAAAAACTTTTTTATATGAAAAAACGGATTCTCATTTTTGCAGCAGCTATATCATTTGCCATATCCATTTGTGCTGTTCCTGCAAAACCAAGGAAATGGCAAGTTAAACAATCTGACGGTACATCTCTTACTGTCATGGTAAGGGGCGACGAAAACTTTCATTTCACCTGCACCACTGATGGTTTGCCACTTGTAAAAAACACTGACGGTAGTTATTACTATGCTGTTCTCAACAAAGATAAAAAACTGATAGCGTCAAACCAAATCGCTCATGATGCTACAACAAGAAACGACAAGGAACTCGCTTTCCTAAAAAACTACACTGAACAGGCTGATGCCGTTCGTTCGCTTGGCAAGAATAAGGCTATCAATCGCAATGCATCAAGAATGGCACGACTGATGAAACGCGGGGCCGTTGACTCTAAAGGCAGACCTGATATCATGAAGAAGGACATGGCTGGACCGTGGGGCGGCGAAGGTATCGGAGTTACGGGAAAACGCAAGGGACTTGTTATCCTCGTGAACTTCAAGGACAAGAAGATGCAGACTACGCACACCCAGGAGGAATGGAACAACTATTTTAATCAGGAGGGATACTCAAAAAACAGAAACTCCGGGTCGGTTCATGACTATTTCAAAGCTCAGAGCTACGGACTGTTTGACCTCGAGTTTGATGTTGCCGGACCTGTTACTGTATCTAAAAATATGGCGGAATACGGCGGCAACGACTATAGCGGCAACGACAAGGATCCTGCCGGAATGGTATATGAGGCGTGCAAACTGGTTGATTCACAGGTAAACTTTGCCGACTACGACTGGGACGGCGACGGAGAGGTGGACCAGGTTTACCTCATCTATGCCGGATACGGCGAGGCTTCGGCATACGATATCTATCCTGAAACCATCTGGCAACACGAATGGGACCTGACGTCGGCCGGCTATTCGCTCAGTCTCGACGGAGTAAAAATTAACACTTACGGTTGCTCATCGGAACTTTACGGATATACGGGGACTGAAATGGACGGCATCGGAACAGCGTGTCATGAGTTCAGCCATTGTCTCGGACTGCCTGACATCTATGATACCGACTACTCCGGCGGCTTCGGCATGGGCAGTTGGGATGTGATGGACGCAGGCTCTTACGGTGGAGACGGATACAAACCTGTTGGCTACAATACTTACGAGAAATGGGTGAGCGGATGGATGCAACCTACGGAACTGAAATCTGCTTGCTACGTGAAAGGTCTGAAACCTCTTTCTGAATCACCTGAGGCTTATATTATATATAATGACAAGATGCCGACTGAATATTATTTGCTCGAGAATCGACAGCTTAGGGGTACTGACTCTGAACTGCCGGCTCATGGCATGCTCGTCATTCATATGGATTACAACAAATCTGTATGGGATAATAATGGTGTTAACGATACTCCAAGCCACCAAAGGTTTTCCATCGTTCCTGCCGATAACAAGCTGACGGATAATACTGAAGACGGAGATACATATCCAGGAACGAGTCGCAACACTTCGCTTACTGATGTATCTACGCCTGCTGCTACCTTGTTCAATGCAAATACTGACGGCAGAAAATTCCTTGGGAAACCTGTTACGGAAATAACTGAAGACGAAGGACAAATTTCTTTTACCTTTATGGGAGGCGAAACGATTGATACACCTACGGATTTAAAGACGACTGATGTAACAGACAATTCTTTCACGGCGCAATGGACTGCAACGGATGGTGCTGATTCATATAATCTGCAACTGAGGAAAAAGACGGATAAACCTTCTGTCGACGAGGCCGCAAAGGTTATTGAAGACCTTTCCACATGGGGCAATGGGCTTACTGGCGACAGCAATAGCGATATCTCATCGAAACTCGACAGCAAGATGAAAAATATGGGATGGACTGGATTGAAAGTTTATGAGTCTTCCGGAAAAGCTAAACTCGGTAGTAGTAAAGTTCCGGGATATCTCGTATCACCAACAATTTCTGATCTCTCTACGGCTTGCGCTACAGTAAGAATACAGACTTTGAAATACGGTACTGATGATGACAAAGTCACGGTGGCTCTGCTTGATACTCAAGGACAAACGGTAGCATCTACAGAAGTTACTGCCGACGGAAAGATGAAAACTGTAACAATCGAAAATTCTACAGAAAATGATTATAAGGTAAAGATTGCTCCTAAGAAACGTTGCTATGTAGAGTATGTTGGCATTTACGACGGAGAATTTTCTGATGAAGATTTCAATGACACTGAAAATGCTCCAAAGTTATTACTCGGAATGAAGGCTCCGGAAACAAAGAATGGCATTACAGAAAACTCATATACATTTACCGGTCTCGAAGCAGCCAACTATCAATGGCGCGTTCAAGCTGTAAAGGGAAATGTCGTATCGCCTTGGACTTCATGGATAGATGTTACTGTCGGTACTCCATCATGTATCAAGGATATTGAAATAGCAAATGACTCTCGCATAGATGTATACTCCTTATCTGGCATATTTGTTGGAAACATGACATACGAAGAGTTTGTGAAAGCCCCGATAGCAAATGGCACATACATTTTAAGAAATGCAAAAACCTCAGTTGTTATGACAAAATAAATAACAACGAATTATAATAACCAATTATAAAAGCATAGCTTTCCTTACTGCAAAGCTATGCTTTTTTATGTTTATAATATTCTATCGGAATATGTATGTCGGCATTGCCGTAAACTTTAAACACAAAGAAAAGCCTCGCACTGCACTTGCAGACGAGGCTTTATACATAAATAAAGATTTAGCCTTGCAGACCTAAGCTTTCAGACATCATCTTATTATTTTGTTAATCATTTAAGTTCTATTAATACTCTCCCCAAGCCTTGATTTCGATATCCTCAAGTTTCACCGTGCAGAAAGCATAGATAAAGGCACTTGCCAAACGACTGTTGGTGATCAACGGAACATTAAGGTCGATTGCAGCACGACGAATCTTGTAGCCATTAGAAAGCTCAGAACTCGTCAAGTCTTTAGGTATATTCACAACCATGTCTATCTCATGATTGTGGAGCATCTCAAGAGCTTTCGGCGCTCCGCCTTCAGCTTCCTCAGAAGGCCACAACACACGTGTATTCTCAATACCGTTTTCAGTAAGATACTTGCTTGTTCCACCTGTTGCATAAAGTTTGTATCCGTGTTTCACAAGCATCTGGGCAGCATCAAGCATATCTGCTTTCTGCTTTGCGCCACCTGTTGAAAGAAGGATATTCTTCTCAGGAATACGCTGTCCTACAGAAAGCATACTCTTAAGCAATGCGCAACTTGTGTCATTACCGATACATCCCACCTCACCAGTTGAGCTCATGTCTACACCGAGTACTGGGTCAGCCTTCTGCAGACGGTTGAACGAGAACTGTGAAGCCTTGATACCAACATAGTCAAGGTCGAAGAGATTCTTGTTCGGCTTCTCTACAGGCAGACCGAGCATAACTCGAGTTGCAAGTTCAATGAGATTTATCTTAAGCACCTTGCTGACAAACGGGAACGAACGACTGGCACGGAGGTTACACTCGATAACAAGGATATCGTTGTCGCGAGCCATAAACTGAATGTTAAACGGTCCGTTGATATGCAGCTCCTTGGCAATCTGACGTCCTACCCTCTTTACACGGCGCACGGTCTCAACATACAGTTTCTGTGGCGGGAACTGGATTGTAGCATCACCAGAGTGAACTCCGGCAAATTCGATATGCTCGGAAATTGCATAGGCAATAACCTCGCCATCCTTAGCCACGGCATCCATCTCGATTTCCTTGGCATGCTCAATAAACTTGCTTACAACAACAGGATGATCCTCGCTGACATTTGCTGCAAGCTGAAGGAATCTCTTCAACTCATCCTCGTTTGAACATACATTCATTGCAGCACCTGAAAGTACATAACTTGGACGTACAAGTACAGGGAAGCCAACTCGCTCGATAAACTTGTCGATATCCTCCATACTCGTCAGCGCACTCCATTCCGGCTGATTTATGCCGTTGTTCGTAAGCATCTGAGAGAACTTCGCACGGTCTTCAGCATTATCAATATCCTGTGCCTTTGTTCCAAGAATATTGACGTGCTGCTCGTCAAGACGCATAGCAAGGTTGTTCGGAATCTGTCCGCCGGTAGAGACAATCACGCCATGTGGCTGTTCAAGGTCGATGATATCCATGACACGCTCAAATGTAAGTTCATCGAAATACAGGCGGTCGCACATATCATAATCGGTAGATACAGTCTCCGGGTTATAGTTTATCATCACGCTACGGTAACCCTCCCGGCGAATAGTATTGAGAGCCTGCACGCCACACCAGTCGAACTCAACCGAAGAACCAATGCGATAAGCACCGGAACCAAGTACGATAATACTGCGATGGTCATTCTCGAAAGTAATGTCGCTCTTAACTCCTGCATACGTAACATACAGGTAGTTGGTCTGTGCCGGATATTCGGCAGCAAGAGTATCAATCTGCTTTACGACAGGCAAGATTCCATAATTCTTACGCAACTGACGGACAACGAGTCCTGCTTTTGCCATACTATGGAGTTCCTGCTCCAGCCCAACAGCACGTGCAATCTGGAAGTCAGTAAAGCCATAAACCTTTGCAGTACGCAGAAGATCCTTGTCGAGAGTATTGATGTTGCATTTCTTCATCGCCTCATCAATGTCGATAATATGCTTCAGCTTCTCCAGGAACCACTTGTCGATTTTCGTCAGCTCATGGATATCATCAACGCTATATCCTTTGTGCATAGCCTTTGATATGACGAACACACGTTTGTCGGTCGGCTCTTTCAAGGCTGCATCAATATCGTCAATCTTCAGTTCCTTGTTCTCAACAAAACCGTGCATACCCTGACCAATCATGCGGAGTCCCTTCTGGATAGCCTCCTCAAAGTTTCGTCCGATAGCCATAACCTCGCCGACAGACTTCATTGAAGAACCGAGTTCCTTGTCTACTCCACGGAACTTGCTCAGGTCCCAGCGTGGTATCTTGCAGACAACATAGTCGAGTGCCGGTTCGAAGAATGCACTGGTAGTTTTTGTTACAGAGTTCTTCAGCTCAAACAAGCCATATCCCATACCAAGTTTTGCTGCTACAAAAGCCAATGGATATCCAGTAGCCTTTGATGCAAGAGCTGACGAACGGCTCAATCGTGCATTAACCTCGATAACGCGATAATCTTCACTCTTAGGGTCGAATGCATACTGCACATTACACTCACCAACAATACCGATATGACGGATAATCTTTATTGCCAGGGCACGCAACTTATGATATTCAGAGTTTGTCAATGTCTGAGATGGAGCGATAACGATACTCTCTCCGGTATGTATGCCGAGCGGGTCGAAGTTCTCCATGTTGCAGACCGTGATACAGTTGTCGTAGCGGTCGCGAACTACCTCATATTCAATCTCCTTCCATCCCTTCAAACTCTTCTCTACAAGAACCTGAGGTGAGAACGAGAATGCCTTCTCTGCAAGTTTGTTGAGTTCCTCTTCATTATCAGCAAAACCCGAGCCAAGTCCGCCAAGTGCATACGCAGCACGTATGATAACCGGATATCCGAGGTCTGCGGCAGCCTTACGAGCCTGTTCTATATTTTCGCAAGCCTCGCTCTTTATTGTCTTAACGTCAATCTCATCGAGCTTTTCAACAAAGAGTTCACGGTCTTCTGTATCCATGATTGCCTGTACAGGAGTGCCAAGCACCTTTACATTATATTTCTCAAGCACTCCACTCTTATACAGTTCCACACCACAGTTTAGGGCAGTCTGTCCACCGAATGAGAGGAGAATACCGTCTGGACGTTCCTTCTCTATGACACGCTCTACAAAATACGGCTGTACAGGAAGGAAATATATCTGATCGGCAACACCTTCGGAAGTCTGCACCGTTGCGATATTAGGATTTATGAGAACCGTCTGTACTCCTTCTTCGCGAAGGGCTTTCAGAGCCTGCGAACCAGAATAGTCAAATTCTCCCGCCTCACCGATTTTCAAGGCTCCAGAACCTAACAACAGAACTTTCTTTATATTTTCGTCTTTCATTTTTCTTATCTTAATTGTTAAATGATTAATGTTTAATTTTGACTATTGTCTTTTTATATTAAACATTGCATACCACTTCCCTCCTTGTGAGGAGAGGTCTGGCGTGAGGCATTATTTATTTAAACTTTCAACGAATTTATCAAACATAAACTCCGTATCTACCGGTCCGGAACAAGCCTCTGGATGGAACTGGCTTGAGAACCAAGGCTTCTCCTTATGGCGGATACCCTCGTTACTGCCGTCGTTCATGTTTACGAACAGTTCTTCCCAATCGCTGCCGAGAGTTTTTGCATCTACAGCATAGCCATGGTTCTGGCTTGTAACGAAACATTTGTTTGTACCTACCATACGCACAGGCTGATTATGAGAGCGGTGACCATATTTCAATTTGTATATTGTAGCACCGGCAGCCTTCGCAAGAAGTTGGTTACCCATACAGATACCGCAAATCGGCTTATCGCTACGCTCCATCTGCTTCTTGATTATATTGACAGCCTCCTCACACATATCTGGGTCACCAGGACCGTTGGCGAGGAACAAGCCATCAAACTCCATGTCTGTATAGTCATAGTTCCATGGTACACGGATTACTTCCACGCCGCGATTGATAAGACAGCGGATGATGTTGTTCTTGACGCCGCAGTCTACGAGAACGACCTTCTTTCCAGCACCCTCATTGTAGCGGATAATCTCCTTACAGCTTACCTTATCTACAAAATTCACTCCTTCGTATTCGGCAGTAGGAATATTGTCAGGCTCATCATCAAAGATAATCTTGCCCATCATTACACCATGCTCGCGCAACACTTTAGTCAGTTCGCGAGTGTCAATACCTGTAATGCCCGGCACATGCTCACGCTTGAGCCAGTCGGCAAGCGACTCTACGGCATTCCAGTGGCTATACTGCTCGCTGTAGTCGGCAACAATTATTGCCGAGGCATAGATTTTATCACTCTCCATAAATGTGGCGATGCCGTTTTCCTCTACAGTAAATGGCGGCACACCATAATTGCCAACAAGCGGATAAGTGAGAGTCATGAGCTGACCGGCATACGACGGGTCAGTAAGACTCTCCGGATAGCCCATCATGGCAGTGTTGAACACTACCTCACCTGCCACTGGCTGATCATAGCCAAATGACTTGCCATGAAACTTTGTTCCATCCTCTAAGACTAAAGTTACGTTTCTCATTAATTCTTTATGTTTTTATAACCTTGCGGTTTCTTTTTTTATATGGTTGTTATGTTTTTACTTTCTATACTTTGTCTCGTAATATTTTACGAAAGCCTGGTTTACGAGTTTTGTACCCCCTGGTGTAGGATAGTTTCCTGTGAAATACCAGTCACCTTTGTGGTTCGGAATTGCAGTATGCAGTCCTTCTATAGACTGATATACGAGTTCCACCGGTGTCTTCATACCTTCGGGACGAAGCATTTCCACGATTTTTCTGTTTATCTCGTCTATGGTAAAAGGCTTATAAATAGCTCTCACGGCATTCTGCATCTCACTTTTTTCCTTGTTCAACTCTACTTTACAATTATTGTATGTCTCGTCGATAACATTCTGCATTCCACGTTCTTTAAGCAGTTCTACAGTAGCACGGAACACGCAGAATTCTTCAAGGCTCGGCATATCGATACCATAATAGTCAGGATAACGAATTTGTGGAGAACTGCTCACGACAACAATCTTCTTTGGGTGCAAGCTGTCGAGGATTTTCAAGATGCTCTCCTTAAGCGTCGTACCTCTAACGATACTGTCGTCTATAATTACGAGATTGTCCACGTATGGCTCGAGAGAACCGTATGTAACATCATATACATGAGATGCAAGATCCTTGCGGGAGTTACCCTCCGTGATGAACGTACGCAACTTAATGTCTTTCCATGCAACCTTCTCACTTCTCACATACTGATGAAGGATTTCTCTCAGTTCTTCGGTTGTCGGCTTATGGTCAAGACTTTGTATGCGCTCTATTTTCTGCTCGTTAAGATAGCGTTTAAAACCACCCAGCATACCATAGAATGCTACTTCTGCCGTATTAGGTATAAAAGAGAATACTGTATGCTCCGTGTCATAACCTACAGCTTTCAATATTGAGTCTGTCAGCTGTTCACCAAGTTTTTTTCGCTCCTTGTATATATCTGTATCAGAACCTCTACTGAAATATATCCTTTCGAACGAGCATTTGCTGTCGCCACGCTGGTCAAGGATTTTCTCAATCGAAACGCCACCGTTCTTGCTTACAATCAAAGCATATCCAGGCTTCAGTTCTTCGATATCATCGCAATTCAATTCGAATGTGGTCTGCAGAACCGGTCGTTCGCTTGCCACGGCAATAATCTCGTCGTTCTTATAGAAGAAAGCCGGACGTATTCCCCAAGGGTCACGCATGGAGAACATCTCTCCACTACCTGTAAGACCACACATCACATAACCGCCGTCGAAATCAGGCATTGTAGTTTTGAGCACATTGCCCATCTCCACATTATTATCGATATAGTTTGTAATTTCACGACCGGAAAGTCCCTTTTTCTTCGCCTCAACGAAATTTCTCTCCACTTCGCGGTCGAGACGGTGCCCCATATATTCAAGAGTGATATAGCTGTCGCTATAGATGCGCGGCGACTGTCCCATATCCACGAGTTTCTCGAATATCTCATCAATATTCGTCATATTGAAGTTACCGCAAAGACAAAGGTTTTTTGCTCTCCAGTTATTCCTTCTCAGGAAAGGATGAACATATTCCAATCCTTTCTTTCCCGTTGTAGAATAGCGGAGGTGTCCCATATACAGTTCACCGGCAAACGGAAGATTTTCACGAGCAAAATCAACATCAGCCAATTTTCCTTCTTCGAGCTCTCCGAATTTTTTGTGAACTCTGCCAAAGATTTCCGTTATGGCATTAGATCCCTCGGCACGTTCCCTGAACATATATTCCCTGCCAGGTTTTGCCTCAAGGTTGACACATGCCATACCAGCACCTTCCTGTCCTCTGTTATGTTGTTTCTCCATCATGAGATACAACTTATTGAGACCATACATCCAAGTGCCATACTTCTGCTGATAATATTCAAGTGGCTTAAGCAGTCTCACCATCGCCACTCCACACTCATGCTTTAAAGGTTCCATTGTGTAAATGCTTTTACGTAATTCGTTCCTGAAATTCTTATACCTTACTATATATTATATCAAAGGGCTTGCTCCTTAAAAAGGAGTAGCCCCATAATATTTTCAATCATTCAACAGTGACCGACTTTGCCAGATTGCGCGGTTGGTCAACATTCTTTCCCTTACATACTGCAATATGATAAGCCAAGAGCTGTAACGGCACAGAAGCGATTAGCGGCTCCAGACACTCCAGCGTCTGCGGCATCTCTATCACCTCATCGGCAATCTTGCTTATCGTATCGTCTCCGCTCGACACAAGAGCCATCACTTTACCCTTACGAGCCTTAACCTCCTGTATATTGCTAAGCACCTTCTTATACATATCGTCATGCGGGGCAATAACAACCACCGGCATATCGGAATCGATAAGGGCAATAGGTCCGTGTTTCATTTCTGCAGCCGGATATCCTTCAGCATGTATATAACTGATTTCCTTCAGTTTCAAAGCCCCCTCAAGAGCCACCGGATAATTGTATCCACGACCGAGATAGAGGAAATTTCGGGCATACGTGAACGTACGGCTCAGTTCAGCAACTCTATCGTTCAGCTCAAGCATCTTCTTTATTTTGCCTGGAATAACACTTAACTCCTTTACAACAGAAGAATAGAGCTCATCTGTTATAGTGCCCTTCTCCTTTGCAAGAGCAAGAGCGAGCATTGCAAGGACGGTAACCTGTCCGGTAAACGCCTTTGTTGATGCCACACCGATTTCCGGACCGACATGTATATAGGAGCCCGTATCAGTAGCTCTCGGTATGCTTGAACCGATAGCGTTACAGATACCATAGACGAAAGCGCCATGGTCTTTGGCAAGCTTAACGGCAGCAAGTGTGTCAGCTGTCTCACCGCTCTGTGATATGGCGATAACCACGTCATCACTGTTCACCACAGGATTGCGGTAACGGAATTCACTGGCATACTCAACTTCCACCGGAATACGGCAGAACGACTCTATCAGTTGCTTTCCGATAAGTCCGGCATGCCATGATGTGCCACAAGCAACGATGATAAAGCGCTTGGCGCCAAGCAGTTGTTTTTTATAATCAATAACAGCGCTAAGAGTAACGTTGTTCAAGTCTACATTAATTCTGCCACGCATGCAGTTCTCAAGACATTCCGGCTGTTCAAAGATTTCTTTCAGCATGAAATGCGGGAAGCCACCTTTCTCAATCTGTCCGAGATCAAGGTCTACGGTCTTTACTTCAGGCGACATCTTAATGTTTTGGATATTAACCACCTTCAGTTCTTCCCCGAGACGCATCACGGCAATATTGTCGTCGTCGAGATAAACCACTTTGTCTGTGTATTCGATAATAGGCGTTGCATCCGAACCGAGGAAGAACTCGCCTTCTCCGATACCGATAACAAGTGGACTCTGCTTACGTGCCGCAATTATCTGGTTTGGTTCATTCTTGTCGAGTATTGCAATGGCGTATGCTCCAATAAGCTGATGCAGCGCAAGCTGGACTGCTGTCAGGAGATCCAAATTCTTCTTCAGCTGTATATACTCCACAAGCTGAACGATTACTTCCGTATCCGTATCCGAACGGAACTTCACACCATTGGCAATCAGTTTCTTTTTCAGATCGGCATAGTTCTCGATAATACCGTTATGTATAAGTGCAAGGTTCTTAGATTCCGAATAATGCGGATGTGCATTTACTGCCGACGGTTCACCGTGTGTTGCCCACCGAGTATGTGCGATACCTACAGAACCGCTGACATCCTTGTCTAAGCAAAAAGCTTCAAGGTCGGCAACCTTTCCCTTTGTCTTATATACGCTAAGATTACCGTCACTATTCACCAACGCAACTCCAGCACTGTCATATCCGCGATATTCCAAACGTTTCAAGCCATTTATGAGTATCGGGAAAGCCTCTCTCTTGCCTATATATCCTACTATTCCACACATATAAAACTTCTTTGCGGATTAGTTTCTGATGATATTTGTTACAAGCGACGCAACAGATGTTACGATACCGATTGCGGAGAACCACAGGGTAGTACTCTGTCCAATTGATGAATTCTGGGCCTTTACCTTGTTTGGTTCCACTATGATGGCATCATTCTGCTGCAGATAATAATAAGGAGAATTGATAAGGTTTGCATCGTTCAGATTGAGCCTGTGAATAGACTTCTGTCCGTTTGCATCCTCTCTTACAAGCATCACATTGTTGCGCTTACCGTAGATAGTAAGGTCGCCGGCATCGGCAAGTGCCTGAAGGATGCTGATTTTCTCGGCATCAACGGTATATTGTCCCGGACTTGCAACTTCTCCGAGTACGGATATTTTGAAGCTTGACATTCTTACATTTATAATAGGACGCTCGTTTGCTGCCATATACGGTTTAATCTTATCATGGATAAGATCTTCACACTCACGCTTTGTAAGTCCTGCAACCTTTATCAGTCCTACGACCGGAAAATTGATACACCCGTCATTATCCACGAGGTATTGAAGAAGGCTTCCGGAACCGCTGCTTAGAGAACCGGCATTTCCCAATGTACTCTGTACAGAGAGATTGAATGGTGCTGCAGCCTTTGGATCAGTGGTACTGACTGTTATTGTAAGCAAGTCCTTCGGCATTATTTTTGCATCATACAAGCCCTTTGATGCTGAAAGATTCAAAGTGTCTGCATTCTGGAAATAAGCCACATTCTTTGTACTTCCACAACTGAAAAATGAAAGTACAACGAGCGCTAAAACTATTGGTGCAATTAGTTTCTTCATACGTCTAATAATAAATATATAGTTAAAACTTTGCAAAAATAAGTCTATTTTCTGAGATTGGCAAATATTTGGCTAACTAAATGTGTTTACAAGATACAGAACAATAAAATCAATAAAAAGAACGGCAGGGAATTGAGAATATAAAGAATCCTCTTTTCCACCTTATTATATATATAGGAGAAAAGAGGATTCCCTTTATGTTATTCTATTTTCCTGTTAACAGAAAACAGAACCGTCAATTTTCAATTAATAAAACTTGAAATAGTTGCGTGCGTTGTTGTAGCTGATATCCTCAACCATACGAGAGAGACTCTCCATATCGTTAGGCAGCAAGCCCTTCTCTACATCGTTGCCGAGCAGGTTGCAGAGCAAACGGCGGAAGTACTCGTGGCGAGGGTAAGAAAGGAACGAACGGCTGTCGGTAAGCATACCAACGAAGCGGCTCAGCAAACCGAGTACAGAAAGTGCATTCATCTGCTTTGTCATTCCGTCGAGCTGATCGTTGAACCACCAACCTGAACCGAACTGAATCTTGCCCGGGCAAGAACCATCCTGGAAGTTACCAAGCATTGTAGCAATTACCTCATTTGCACATGGGTTCAAGCAATACAGGATTGTACGTGTCAGCTTGCCCTCCATATTGAGTTCATTGAGGAAGTGGCTCATTGCCTTTGCTGTAGTGAACTCACCGATTGAATCGAAACCGGTATCTGCACCAAGCTTGTTATACATCAGTGTGTTATTGTCGCGGATTGCACCATAGTGATACTGCTGTGTCCAGTCTGCTGCATAGTCCTGCTCTGCAAAGACGTGAAGGATGCAGTGCTTGAACTGGCGAATTTCCTGTGCTGAAAGCTGCTGTTTACGCATTGCCTTCTCGAAGATTGTTTCAATCTGGGTATCTGTATATGGCTCATCATAGAATTCCTCAATTCCGTGGTCGGAGAGGCGGCAACCATTCTCATGGAAGAAGTCGTGGCGCTTCTGAAGAGCATCAACCATATCAGCAAACTTGTTGATTGTAACACCTGCAACCTCGCCAAGTTTGTTTACATAGTCAGCGAAATCAGGCTTTTCGATATTCATAGCCTTGTCTGGACGCCATGCCGGAATCATCTTTATCTCGAAACCGCTCTCGCGAGTCTGCTTGTGATAGCGCAGGTCATCGATTGGATCATCTGTAGTGCAGACACACTCTACATTGTAACGGCGCATGAAGCCACGTGCTGTATAGCCAGGCTGCTGCAATTTCTCGTTACACTCGTCGAAGATCTCACGTGCTGTCTTCGGACTCAACAGCTTGTTGATACCGAAAGCTGTTTTCAGCTCAAGGTGTGTCCAGTGGTAAAGCGGGTTACGGAATGTGTAAGGCACAGTCTCTGCCCACTTCTCGAATTTCTCCCAGTCGGATGTATCTGTACCGGTGCAGTACTTCTCGTCTACGCCGTTTGTACGCATAGCACGCCATTTGTAGTGGTCGCCGCCCAGCCAAAGCTCTGTAATGCTCTTAAACTTGTGGTCGTTTGCAACCATTTCCGGGATAAGGTGACAGTGATAGTCGATGATAGGCATTTTAGCCGCATGATTGTGGAAAAGATCTTGCGCTGTAGGAGTATCAAGCAAGAAGTTTTCGTCCATAAATTGCTTCATGTTTTTCTTTATTTTTAAGTGTTTATTATTAATATGTAATTTGTTTCTATTTAATACTGCAAATATACGGCATTTTTTTTGATTTCAAATATTTTTAAACTATATTTGCACTATCAAAACGAAAAAAAAGAGTTTCAACATATGAACGACAATAATTCCTTGCAACCGAGAGTTGTCCGTACAGACAGAGTTTTGCTTATCTATACAGGAGGTACTATCGGCATGGGGCGCAACCCCATAACGGGTGTTCTGGAGCCACTCGACTTCAACCATCTTGTAAGTTGTCTTCCTGAATTTGCCACTTTGGAGACGGGCATCGACACATATCAGTTTACTCCTGCCATCGACTCCAGCGACATGACGCCACGCTTTTGGTCGCAACTGGTAAGGATTATTGCTGACAGATATGAGCAGTATGACGGTTTCGTCATTCTGCACGGCACCGACACTATGGCATTTACGGCATCTGCACTATCTTTCATGCTCGAGAACCTCACTAAGCCTGTTATCCTTACCGGCAGTCAGTTGCCTATCGGTCAGTTGCGCACCGACGGTAAGGAGAATCTTATAACAAGTATTGAGATTGCATCCGCACATCATGCCGACGGCACTCCTATCGTTCCTGAAGTGTGTATCTATTTCAGCGGACACCTGTTGAGGGGCAACAGGTCGACAAAGACTAATGCCGACGGATTCAATGCGTTTGAGTCGTATAACTTCCCTCATCTCGGCGATGCCGGAGTTAACATCATCTACCACGAGGAGTATATTCTGAAGCCGGACTACACAAAGCCTCTTGTTCCGCATTTTGCCCTCGACCCCAACGTTATCGTGTTCACCCTCTTCCCCGGTGTGCAGGAACAGATTATTCGCCATGTAATAGAGGCTCCTGAGCTCCGTGCCATTATAATGAGAACCTATGGTAGTGGCAACGCTCCCCATCATCCCTGGCTGATGCATTTATTAAAAGAGGTAACAAGCCGCGGCATTACTGTTGTAAACATTAGTCAGTGTGCTGCCGGAACGGTGGAGATGGGGCGTTACGACACGGGGTTCCAGCTGAAGAAGATGGGGGTCATCAGTGGTCACGACAGTACGGTGGAGGGTGCTCTAACGAAACTGATGTTCCTACAGGGGCACTATACCGACACTAATATCGTGCGCTCGAAAATGAACCGCAGCATCTGCGGTGAGATTACTATTCCTAACGATTAACCGGGAATTGATACTGACCCTTTCCGCGGGTCATCCATCCATATTGTATGGCATGTTTCTTACAGCTGTGGTAGCAGGCGAAGCATGTCATACATTTTTTATTGTGCTTCCATTGCGGAAATTCGCCTTTCGTATATTCTATATCCGCAACAGGGCAAACGGTTGCACACTTTCCGCATTTTATACATGCTGTTTCGTCTACTCTGAAATATCTGTCGGTTACGAGTTTCCCGACGAACACTGAACCCAGTAAACGACTGTTTATACGCGGCCATTTCCCGACGTAATTCAAAAAGCGTCCCTCTGTTTTTTTCTTTATTTCCGTACCGACAAATGCCAGACGCCCTACTGAAGCTTTTATTTTTTCACGCTCCACCTCTTTTCCGTCTACATCCATAAACGGCAGTCCGACATAAGTATTTGGCATTTTCACATCGAAAGCAGCATTAACCTTTATTCCCGATTTTGCCGCATCGGAAATAAACACATCTATTGCCTCGCCTACGGTGTCGCCAGCGGTACATACGACAAAGGTATACATCGCTTCTGATGAGGTTTCGGTTCTTACTTTAATTCCATTCATGAACCTCCGCATCAGTTGCGGAGGGCGCCAGCCATGCACGGGAAAGCAGAAACCAAGCGTCTCTCCTTTCTCCAGTTCTAACGTGAAGCCATCGGCAGGCAACGTTGCCACGTCTACAGCCCTGTCTCTTAATGCGGCAGCGAGTGTCTCTGCCACATATTTTGTATTTCCTGTTCCGGATAAATATAATATCATGGTGCGAATTTACGCATTTTATTTTGAGAACACAACAAAAAGGCTTACCTTAGCTTAAAAATAATAGAAAACGGAATAAAATGGATAAGAAAATGAATGACAGAGAACTTATGATGAGAGCTATCAAGCTTTCGGAAGAGAGCGTGAGAAATGGCGGCGGACCGTTTGGTGCGGTTATTGCTAAAGACGGGGAACTGATTGCCGAGGCTTCCAATTGTGTTACTATCGATTGCGACCCTACGGCGCATGCCGAGGTGTCGGCAATAAGAAAGGCAACAAAGAAACTGGGAACTTTCGACCTCAAAGGATGCGTGATTTATACGTCCTGCGAACCTTGTCCGATGTGCTTGGGAGCTATCTACTGGGCACGCCTTGACAAGATTTTCTATGCCAACGACCGTAAGGATGCGGCTGCTATCGGCTTCGACGACGACTTTATTTATAAGGAGATTGAATTAGAACCGGATAAGCGCAACAAGCCTTCGGAGATTCTGATGCGCGACGAGGCAAGCAAGGCTTTCCGCATGTGGACTGAAAAAAGCGACAAGACGGAATATTGAGTCTCTGCATCTTGTCTATATATTTGAAAATAAAAAACTGAAAATCCTTCACCATAGGTATAAGACTTTGAATGTCTGCTGCTTACGGTGAAGGATTTTTATAAGTAACAAGTCTAAATTATTTTATACAAACGACAAT
>DCBP01000081.1:0-7736 GCA_002314055.1 Prevotella sp. UBA1104 | reverse complement strand
TTGTTTGTATAAACTAATTGTGAATTGCTACTTATCAGAGATTAATAACCAATATTTTTATTTAGATGAATTCAGTATCCGCTATTGTCTGAAAAACATGAAATAAACGGCGGCAAGTATTGCCAACACTATAGCCATTATCACGGTCTTTACCATGCACCCGGCTATCTTCTTCACAAGAAAGAAAGCTACGATGAAAGCTATGATGCAAAATATATAATATCCAAAATTCTCCATTTTCTTACCTTATTTAAATATATGTCTGAACGTCGCCGGAATCATTGTCTGAAACTCCATCGGCTGACGGGTTATAGGATGGTAAAAACATAGCATGTAGGCATGCAGACACAAGCGGTGCACAGGGTCGTCGCCATTGCCGTATTTCACGTCGCCGCACACTGGATGCCCCATATCGGCAGAGTGAACACGAATCTGGTTCTTGCGTCCCGTCTCGAGCTTGAACTCTACAAGACTATGGTCGGTAGTGCGGTCGAGCGTACGGAAATGCGTAATGGCATATTTTCCGCCGTTGTCTACAGGCGAAGAATACGTAACGTATGCCTTATTGTCCTTCAGCCAGTTTTCTATCGTTCCCTCATCCTCTTCCATCTCGCCGCTCAATACGGCAACATAGCGGCGGTCGAACACGATATCGTGCCAGTTATGCTCCAGTATCTGCTCCGTTTCCATGTCCTTGGCATAAATCATCAGTCCGCTGGTGTCGCGGTCGAGGCGGTGTACTACATGTGCCGTGCAGCGCTGGCGTGTCTTCTTGAAATAGTCGTCGAGCACAGCCTTCACATTCAGCGACTTATGTCCTGCTGCCATAGAGAGAATACCGATATTCTTCTCTATCACCACGAGATACTGGTCTTCGTAGACTATCTTCACGTAGCGGCTCTTCAGCTTGTCGTTGTTGCGCTTCGATTTGCTCACGTCTACGCGTGTGCCCTTCTGCAGAGGATAGTCAAACTGTGTAACGGTCTTGCCGTCTACCTTTATTCCCTTGCCCTGAAGTGTTGCCTTTATCTTCGAGCGACTCTCCTTCACGTTATTCAGAAGGAAATTGAGCAACGTGTCATCCTCTTTCACCTCATAATGGGCGTACTCGTTTATGTTCTTGTTATATGTATGTCTCATTCTTAATTTATTTAAGACTGCAAATTTAGGGAAAATTATTGAGATAAAGGATTATCGCTCAAAAAAACGCGACAAATTCGGTTTTATTGGAGCTATATTGTTTATAATCATGGAAGCGAAGAGGAATTTATATAAAGGAATGTAGGAGCAGGAATCTTATCATACCGGGCGCAAAACGGGCTTACTCAGGTGTTGTAACTATCGTTAAAAACACTTTTAACGGTAGTTGAAAACACTTTTAACGGTAGTTGAAAACACTTTTAACTACCCTTAAAACACCTTCTTTTGGGCTGTAAGCTCCTCGTGAAACGCACTGTCGGCTCTTGCCGGAACGTGATTTTTTGCATGATGCTCCTGTAGATATAAGCCGAAGGCGAACAAAAAAAATAACGGAGTCCTGTCGGTTTTTTTGTCAAAAAAACACCATTTAAATTAACGAAGAATCCAAAATCCTTCACCACAAACGTCTTATACTCAATAAAATGCGGGCATTGTGAAAGATTTTCATTTCTGTTCATAAAATTATCACACTTAATTTTTATTATGTCATAAAAGACAATTGGAACACTTTTTCCGTATGTATAATTACGCTGCTCTGAGAATATTGTAATACCTTTGCAAAAGAAAATTAATATATTTTATAGACATGCAATTTTACAAGGTTATAGCAAGCGTGACGCTGCTTGCCGCAATGGCGGCTAACTCTTTTGCCCAGAAGTTTGTACCTGTCGCCTATGGCAATATGGATCATTGGGTTGTAAGGAACATTAAGGAATCAGCAATCATCGGAGGAAACACCAAGACTATCTATGCCATCGGACCTTCTACCACTATCAACGGAAATAAGCCATACACAAACCTCGGCGGTTCGCCATGGGGCTCATCGAACGTAATGGCTAAGGTGATGGGAATCGTGAAAACTAACAACTCGGTTTACCGCGACGTGCATCCGGGACACGGATACTGCGCTAAGATGACCACTCATATCGAGACTTGCAAGGCACTCGGAATGATTAACATTAAGGTGCTTGCTGCCGGATCTATCTATCTGGGCGACATGAAGGAACCTATCACCGGAACTAAGGACGGACCGAAGAACATGAACTGGGGTATACGCTTCACCAAGCGGCCAAAGGCTCTGCGCTACGACTACAAGGTGCAGGTGCCGGGAACGAAAACCCGTATCAAGGAAACCGGATTCAGTGGCAAGTCTACCGTTCCGGGACAGGACTACTGCATCACCGTGCTTTATCTGCAAAAGAGATACGAAGACAAGAAGGGCAACATCACGGCAAAGCGAGTGGGAACACTCGTCGTGAAATACGGCAAATCTACAGGATGGGTTAACGGTGCCACTTATGAGATTCTCTACGGCGATATTCGCAACAACCCTCACTATAATGCTGCAACCATGGGGCTCCGCTCTTGCGACTATGCCCGCAACAGCAAGGGAAAGAGCGTGTTGGTAAGGGAAACAGGATGGGCTGACAAGGACGAAACGCCTACGCATCTCGTTTTGCAGTTCTCTTCAAGTCATGGCGGTGCCTATATCGGAACTCCTGGAAATACGTTCTGGGTGGACAACGTGGGACTGGTTTATTAATTCCGCAAATCAAATATAGAATATAACCTTCCCCTCCCCCGCCTCCCCTTCCAGGGGCGGAGTAGTTTGCTTTTCTAACCACAAAAAAAGGAAATGGCTGCATTCTCATGAAACAATGGTAACTGCACCGCCCCTGGAAGGGGAGGCGGGGGAGGGGAAGAAAATAATTGTTAATAAAAAAACAAAACATCATTATGAAACGGTTTTTTCTTACCGCCCTCGTGGCAATCTCTACGGGCTTCGCCTTTACGACCGACGCCTCAAAGCCATACGACGGTAGCGAGGAAGCCGTTTTTATGGTTTCTCAAGAAGGCGATACGACCATATCACAAGCCGTAGACTCGCTGGCTGAGCCAAAGAAGAGGCGGAGCATCGTCAGCCGCTTTCTTGCTTATTTCAACGACGCCAACAAGAACAAGAAGAAAAGGAAGTTTGACTTCAGCGTTATCGGCGGTCCGCATTATGCAAGCGACACGAAACTCGGCATTGGTCTCGTTGCTGAAGGTCTCTACCACTCGTCGGCAGCCGACTCGCTGTCGGCCCCGTCGCATGTGGCTATCTTCGGCGACGTGTCTACCGTGGGGTTCTATATGCTGGGGATTCGAGGAATCCATATTGCGCCAACAGATAAATACAGAATTATATACACCCTGTATTTCTATAACTTCCCGAGCAAATTCTGGGGTATCGGATTCGACATGAATGATGACGACAGCAACAAGAGCAAGCTGAAAGACTGGCAGGCGGAGATGAAAGCAAGTTGGCTGTGGCGGCTCACCGAAGGCCTGTATCTCGGACCTACCTTAGCTTACGACTTTACTGAAGCAAGAAGTATCGATCGACCGGAACTGCTTTGCGGTATGGATAAGCGTACGGTGAATTTTGGTGCCGGGTTTACCCTGCAGTATGACACTCGCGACGTGATGACGTATCCTCACCGGGGTGTCTATCTCAACCTCATGCAACTGTTCCGTCCGCGCTTCTTGGGCAATGATTATGCTTTCAGCACTACCTCGTTTCAGGCCGACGGATACATCCCTCTGTGGAAGGGGGCTACCGTTGCCGGCGACTTCCGCACGGAACTTAACTTCGGCAATCCTTCGTGGAGCATGATGGCTAAGCTCGGAGGGTCTTTTTCTATGCGCGGATACTACGAGGGGCGCTATCGCGACAAACACATGATGGCGGCGCAAGTGGAACTGCGACAGCACATTTGGAAGAGAAACAGCCTGACGGCTTGGATTGGAGCTGGTACAGTTTTCGACAAGTTCCATAATATGCGAAGCGACCATATTCTGCCCAACTATGGCATCGGTTACAGATGGGAATTCAAAAAGAACGTAAACGTGAGGCTCGATTATGGATTCGGCGAGAAAGGACAGTCTGGATTCTTGTTTAATATAAACGAGGCGTTCTGAAATATTTGTATCAATGAAATACTGTTGCGAACAAAGGTAACCGCTCCGCCCCTGAAAGGGGAGGCGGGGGAGGGGAAGAAAGAAAGAAAGAAAATAAATAAATCATCACATGAAGTTTTTTAGCAATATATACAGATGGTGTCTCATGCCGAGCCACCTGTTTTTCATAACTCTTGCCGTAATCATCCTGCCCAACGTGGCACTGTGCTTTACGGACAACATGACGGTTTTGGCATCGCTCTCGAATATTCTGTTGCCCTTAGGTTGCTACTGGCTGCTGATGACGCTGAGCCGCAAACCGGGGAAAATGATATGGTGGCTTTTCATCTTTATCTTCCTCGCCGCCTTCCAGCTTGTGCTGCTTTATCTTTTCGGCAAGAACATTATTGCCGTGGATATGTTTCTCAATCTCGTTACCACTAATCCGGGCGAAGCCATGGAACTGCTCGACAATCTGTTGCCGGCGGTCATCGGCGTGTTTGTGGTTTATCTGCCTGTTCTTATATTCGGCGTAATGTCGTGCATCGGCAAGAAGACGCTCTGCAAAGCGTTCATTCACAACCAGAGGGTTATCGGATGTGGCATCGCCGGATGCGGCATCGTGTGTCTTGCGGCAAGTTATCTGACTGACAAGGAATACCGCGCAGAACTCGACCTTTATCCGGCCAACGTGTTCTATAATATCTATTTGGCTGGGGAACGCACTTACCAGACGGAACATTACGCTGAAACATCCAAGGGCTTTTCTTTCAAGGCTAAGTCTTCCGTTGCCGATTCCGTCCCTCAGGTCTACGTGATGGTTATCGGCGAGACGGCTCGTGCCTGTGAGTTTCAGCTTTATGGATACAGCAGACCTACGACTCCTCTGCTCGCAAAGGAGAAGAATCTGGTGGCTTTCTCTAATGTCCTGTCGCAATCTAACACAACCCACAAGAGCGTTCCGATGCTCATGTCGGCTGCATCTGCCGTGGACTACGACCGCATCTATAAGGAGAAGGGCATAATAGAGGCGTTCAAGGAGGCTGGGTTCCACACCACGTTTATCTCTAACCAACTGCCCAACCACTCGTTTATCGACTTCTTCGGCGAGGAAGCCGACGACTGGACTTTTATAAAGGAGAACTCTGCCGAGGGGAAGAACACGCCTGACTGCGAGATGCTCGGAATGTTGAAGCGGATGTTGGCAAAGGGCAGGAAAAAGGAGTTTATTGTGCTCCACAGCTACGGTTCGCATTTCAACTACCGCGACCGCTATCCGCGCTCTGCGGCTTTCTTCCGACCCGACGATGCCACGGAAGCTAAAGCCGACAACAGAAAACAACTCGTAAATGCCTACGACAATACTATCCGCTATACTGACAATTTTCTGCATGGAGTAATCGAGGCTCTGAATAGTCGTGGCGGCATTTCGGCAATGATTTACACATCCGACCACGGAGAGAATATCTTTGACGACAGCCGAAAACTTTTCCTTCATGCCTCCCCCACTCCATCTTACTACGAACTGCACGTACCGTTCCTCGTATGGACATCCGACTCTTACAACAAGACGTTCCCGAATGTTCACGCTACATTGGATATGAATAGGCGGAAACCAGTTGCAAGCAGCGCATCTATGTTCCATTCTACACTCGGAATTGCAAGAATCAACACACCTTATCTTGCCGACTCGCTCAACGTTTGCAGCAAGCGGCTTCACTCTGCGCCAAGACGTTATCTGAGCGATCACAACAAGCCGGTGACGCTAAAGAAAATAGGACTAAATGAAACTGACTTTGCACTGATGAAACAGCACAAAGTCAGTTACTAACCACATAATCATTTCTACGTCTAACAATCAATTCTGACGAACAGGCTAAATGGTACGACCCTGAACGACAAAGCTTTTTTCGTTTGGCAGTATCACACCTTCAAGAGTAAGATTGTTTGAGCTGAAGGTAGGAAACAAGTCGATAGTCGCCTTATTGCTTCCGCTGTAAAGCAATATATTCACCTGACAGTTTGCCACCGTACCCATGACATAGAATGAAACTTGCACGTTGCCCCGCTTGTCGGTTTTGACATTATACTTGCTCATACTGCCGTTTACGGTTATTCCGCCCATACCGTTAGGACCGGCAACGGGGATATTGAATGCTATCTGTATAACGGCATTGCCATCTTTCAGCGAAACGAAATTCGTGGATGGCGTTACGTAAGCTCTCTCACCATATTTGAACACAACCTCATCTGCCTCAAGCGTGAAAGCCGTGTCGCGAATGGCTTGGGAAGCCTCGGCAAACTGCATACTGTCGATTTTCTGCTGCAATGCCTTCTCCTCAGCGCGTTTTACAACTTCAACTGATTTATCCTTGTCGGCAGCCTTGTTTTTGGTGGATAAATACATATCGTTCTGTGCCCCTACTGTCAGAAAGGCAAACAGAACGGAAACGAGTGTCATAAAAATTCTCTTCATATCTTTATTCCTTTCTATATTTTCCTATGCAATAAACATGCTAATACTGCGGAATATTGCAAGGAAAGGGTTTAAAGAAAGCAAAATTTATCATTTGTCCCGTCTATATTTTCTTTAAATTCTGCAATATTAACCTCTTCACTCCTGTTGCAACCGCTGCATAAGCCCTGAACGAAGGTTCTTCGGAGTCTGTCGTATAGATAGAAGCGGTACAGTACTTCGTCACGAAGACTTGCGTCTTGCATGAAAAATTGTCGCCATGGTCATACTAATACTGTATCAGCTCACATCCAGGAAGAATCTTTTTCACTACATTACCTCTCTCGTCATAGCGGTATTCATAGGCATACTTATCCTTGTAACCAGAGTTTTGGTATTCCGGAGAGAGAACATAGCGCAGCTGTCCAAGGTCGTTGTAAACGAAGTAAGTGTCGTTGTTGCTGTTTCCGTCATTTCTTCTTTCAAGTATTTTCCTGCCGAGCTTGTCGGTAAAGACAGTAACGGAATGTCCGTCCTCACCGGTTGTCTTCTCGCCCTGCAACATATTTGGCTTGTAGAAGCCATTGTCTATGAGGGAAATCTTGTCGAGCGGAGCGGAAAAGAGACGGATATCTTTGTTTCCGTTGCCTATGTATTCTAAACTTTTGCCCCTACCATTCCACGAAGTGCCAGGAGTGGATGCGTATACATTTCTATCCAAGGCATCATACGTAATGTCGCTGTATGCCATACTGTTACCGTAAGTTTTATATGAAATATCTGCAATGTCTTGGTCCGAAAGGATTTTGCTTGCCTTGCAGAAAATCACGTCGGATGGTTATAAATATTAATTGTTATTACTTTTTTATCCATTAGAATATAAATCGGTATTAAATCAGTAATCATTCTTTCTTTATTCCTATTCCATTTAATGTAGGCAATAAATATTTTTTCTATTTTATGTATATCTTTGGGAGAAATAGTTTCATTATTTACATAAGCTAAAAAATTTATTTTAACTGTATTACCAATATTATCAGCATGACAACTACCTTTTAACAAAATAGATTTTTTTCCTTCTATTTTATTTTGTATTTCTTTCAACTTTTTAAATAACATTTTTTCGGTTCTTCCGTTAAAT
>DCBP01000080.1:36263-36461 GCA_002314055.1 Prevotella sp. UBA1104 | reverse complement strand
GAAGTCTGCTTCTTGTACTACTACTTCTCTGTTTATTGTAATCTTTTCAAAGAACTCTTTCTTCATGTGCTCTTTCCAACTCTGCAACTGTTTTGTAACAGCGTTCGTTCTCAAAAGCGGATGCAAAGGTAGGGAGTTTTTGGATAACTTCCAAATATTTTGAAAAAAAAATGCTATAAAACATGCAGTTTTCGTTTT
>DCBP01000080.1:0-36204 GCA_002314055.1 Prevotella sp. UBA1104 | reverse complement strand
TTTGTTTGACAGAATAAGGGTAGAAAAGACACGATACACATTATTATATTATATAAGGGAATTTGAAAAAAAGATTTTTTTTGAGGAATTGGAGAATTGGGAAGACTGGAGAAATAAGACTAATAATCGGGATAGGACTTATAGGACGAATGGGACTAATATGACGTTTGGGCTAAACACCAGGAGCGTTTGGGCCAAACAGCGGGAGCGTTTGGGCTAAACAACGGAAGCGTTTGGGCCAAACAGCGGGAGCGTTTGATAGAAACTCTGACGCCGTTGTTAATACTTGAAAAAGGCCTTGAAGTGAAAAAGAAATGAATTTTAATATTTTTCCACTTCAAGGCTGGCGATAAAAATATGGAAAGAACAGGTATAAAGACTTGTTCTATCCAAGATATTTATAACAATTCGGGGAGTTGGAAGAGTTTTATTCCATTGCTTCCCTTAATGAGTATATAGTATCCTTCAGGCTTATGAACAGCAATTTCGGCTTTCACAGCATCGACATCAGGGAATTTTCTGAAGTTGCAATCTGTTTTTCCGAACTCTTCTCCTACGAGCCATACATTGTCGATATTATTCTCTTTCAAGAAATCGACAACCTTCTGATGCTCTTCACCGCTGACACTTCCAAGTTCTCGCATGTCTCCAAGGATAGCCATCTTTGGAGATACTGCCATATCACGGAAATTTTCCAGTGCTGCCTTCATACTGGTAGGGTTGGCATTGTATGTATCAACGATAAGTTTGTTAGAGGCAGTTGTTTCAAGCTGCGAGCGGTTGTTAGTAGGTACATAATCGCGCAAGGCGTCGCTCACCTCGCTTTCGGCAACTTCAAAATATGTGCCTATACATGCTGCAGCGAGCATGTTGTATACATTATAGCTACCGATAAGATGTGTCTGCACTTCATGCCAGTCTCCACCCTTTACGCTCCAGCGGAACTTGAGGAACGGTGCACACTCTATTACCTCACCGCTAACGAGGAGCGACTTGTCGTCGTGGTCGGAACCGTATTTTACGAGTTCGAGTCCGGCGGATATGTTTTTCAGATACTTGTTGTCGTTGTGTATAAATACGAAGCCACCGTTGCTTCTCAGGAAATCATACAGTTCGCCTTTAGTTTTTATGACACCCTCGAAAGACCCGAATCCCTGCAGGTGTGCCTTCCCCACATTAGTGATAATGCCGCAATCAGGTTCCACGATATCGACCAGCGTCTTTATGTCGCCCGGATGGCTCGCTCCCATCTCGATGACGGCAATCTGATGTTCAGGTTTCAGGCGCAACAGAGTTTTCGGCACACCGATGTCATTATTAAAATTCCCCTGTGTATAAAGTACGTTGTATTTTTTCTGCAACACGGTAGCTACCAGTTCCTTAGTGGTAGTTTTCCCATTCGTCCCGGTGATGCCGATAATTTTTGTTCCAAGCTGTCTACGATGATAATTAGCGAGCATCTGCAGCGTATGCAGACAGTTGTCGGTAAGGATAAAGCGCGAGTCGCCTTCCGGTGCATATTCCTTCTCGTCGACCACGGCGAAGGCGCAGCCTTGTTCCAGAGCTTTTGCGGCGAAAGCGTTGCCATTAAACGATGCTCCTTTAAGAGCAAAGAATATCGAACCTTCCGGACAGTCGCGGCTATCGGTAGTCACGACGGGGTGTTTGCGGAAGATATTGTAAAGTTCAGAAATTTCCATTATTCCATTAAATTTTTGTTTGTGCAAAAGTATGAAAAATAACGATACGACAAAGTCAATTTGCCAATAAATATTGCTTCGGGAATTATAATGAGAGAAAGAAATGAGAGTTTTTAATACATTTTAAAGCATGAGCATGCATTAAACCGCAATAATGATAGTTATATCAGTAGAAATGGTAATAGATGAATGAGAATAAAAGTATACCTTTGCAACATAAGTTTACAAAAAGATTCTCTATAACAAAAAAAGATTATACGTTCCTTTTATAAATATGTCTATTAATTTAGAAGTTCGGCACCGTTGAGAAACGCTGCCGAACTTTGTTATTATGCGCGAACCTGTCCGCTACCCTCAATGATCCATTTGTAAGTAGTAATTTCCTCGAGCGCCATCGGTCCTCGCGGTCCGAGTTTCTGTGTGCTGATGCCAATCTCAGCCCCGAGCCCGAACTGCGCCCCGTCGGTAAAGCTTGTAGGAGCGTTCCAATATACACATGCAGCATCAATCTCCGCCTGGAATCTGCGAGCGGCATCGACGTTGTCGGTAATGATACACTCGCTGTGTCCGGATCCGAATTTGTCGATATGGCGGATGGCGTCATCGATACTGTCGACCGTTCTGACGGCAAGTTTATAGTCCATAAATTCAGTACCGTAATCCTCTGGCACAGAATGTTTAAGAAGCTTTTCAGGGTAATAATCCTTCAGAGCTTCAAAGGCGTCATTATCGGCATACAACACTACATTCTTATCTTTGAGCGGCTTACAAATAACATTTAGGTCAGTCAGCCGGTTGCGATGAACGAGCAAGCAGTCGAGAGCATTGCATACGCTGACACGTCGAGTCTTGGCATTATTAACAATCGCCGCCCCCATATCAGCATTGCCATCCTTGTCGAAATAAGCATTAACCACACCGGCACCGGTCTCGATAACCGGTACGCGTGCCGTGTCGCGCACGAAATCAATAAGCTTTCTGCCACCCCTCGGAATGCACAAATCAACATACCCTACAGCATTGAGTAGCTGGGCGACAGCCTCATGAGTAGACGGCAGCAGCGAAACGACATCAGATGGAATTCCCTCACTCTTCAACACCTCGTGAATGACGGCAACGGCCTCGCGGTTAGAGGCATCAGCATCCTTTCCGCCTTTAAGCACACATACATTACCGCTTTTCAAGCAGAGCGAGAACACATCAAAAGCCACATTCGGCCGCGCCTCGAAAATCATTCCAATCACGCCAAACGGCACGCTCACGCGATGAAGCCTCAACCCGTTAGGCAAGGTTTTAGCCTTTGTAACAATACCGAGCGGCGACGGCAGAGCCGCTACGTTGCGCATGTCAGAGGCAATACCGGCGAGCCGCTCATCAGTAAGCATCAGTCTGTCGTATAGCGGATTATCCCGATCCATCCTCTTCAAATCGAGCGAATTAGCACGAAGGATCCTCTCCCTCTGAGAGTCAATTGCATCGGCAACCTTATATAATATGCGGCTACGCTCTTCATCAGGAACAAGAGCCAGGGATTTGCTTGCCTCTTTAGCCTTACAGAAAATCTCATTCATATCCAATCAATAAATTAAAGAACCACCATATAATCATAATGAACAATCGGTCTGACGCCATGCTTCCCAATAGCCTTACGGGCATCATCAGCATCATACGCCGATCTGCCGATAGCAATCTCCTTGCCCGCAGCATCAACGACAGACACGAGGTCGCCCTCCTCGAAATCGCCCGAAACAGCCGTGACTCCAACCATGAGCAAGCTCACGGCATGACTACTGCGAAGAGCCTTGGCGGCATCGTCATTAACAGAGACAGAGCCCTTGGCAAAACTCTGGCTATGGGCTATCCATTTCTTGATAGCCCCAGCAGGCTGAGAGCCGGGGAGAAACTCGGTATGCACGGTGGCATCCGGTTTTTCGTCAAGCAACGACAAGATATTCTCTCTCTTTCCGTTGGCAATAACGACCTTAATCCCCTCGTCAGCAACACGCCGCGCGATACTGCACTTGCTCGTCATTCCGCCGCGCCCCATGGAGCTCTTCTCCTGTGATATATACTCATCGAGAGATTTTCCGGGCAGAACAGTTCTGATAACCTCCGTCGCCTTATCCTCGGGATTGCCATTGAAGATGCCGTCGACATTAGAAAGGATAATCAGTTCGTCGGCATCCATCATCGAGGCAATAAGTCCCGAAAGTTCATCATTATCGGTAAACATCAGTTCGGTAACGCTGACAGTATCATTCTCATTGACGACGGGCAACACGCCATTTTCGAGCATCACCTCCATGCACGCCCTTTGGTTAAGATATTCGCGCCGTGTGGCGAAACTCTCCTTCATGGTAAGAATTTGTCCGATATGTATACCATACTCGCGAAAGAGATCATAATAAAGATTTATCAGCTTCACCTGTCCAACAGCCGAGAAGAGCTGTCGCTGTCCTACCTTATCGAGTTTCTTCGACACCTTCAGTTCTCCGCGCCCTCCAGCAACAGAACCGCTCGACACGAGAATCACCTCATGTCCTTTCCGCCGCAACCCGGCAATCTGGTCAACAAGCGACGACATGCGCGTTACGTTCAGTTTGCCGTCACTTCTTGTGAGCACATTACTTCCTATTTTAATTACTATTCGCATCTATTTCTTCGTTTCTTCTTACTATATATATGCAAAGGTATAAAAATGCTTTCAAATTAAAAATAAAACACGCAAATAAAAATCAGATTAACGATTTGCGCTGTTATAAATCTGCAAGATTTCAAAAAATAGAATCCCTGTTTACCCTCACCATCCCTCACACTATCCCTCACCATCTGGAACCTCGATAAACAGGGGCTTTCGGGGCTATGTGTGAGGGTGTGAGGGTAAAATTGCGAAAAAACTTTTTCCTTTTTTATTCAATCAGTTCCTTAGTAAGGATACTCTCCAGCAATTCGCCGGAAACACGCAGGCGGAACTCACCTTTTATTGCAACCGAGATACCTCCCGTTTCCTCAGACACGACGATGGCAATGGCATCGCTGTCTTGCGAGATGCCGAGAGCAGCCCGATGGCGCAGTCCGAGTTCCTTAGGAATGTCAGTATTGTGGCTAACCGGCAAGATACATCCGGCAGCAACGATACGGCGTTTCGATACGACCATGGCGCCGTCGTGGAGCGGCGAATTCTTGAAGAAGATATTCTCTATAAGCCGCTGGTTGATGTTAGCATCGATAAGGTCGCCGGTATCTATAATATCCTCAAGCGACACGGTGCGCTCGATGACGATAAGTGCACCCACCTTGCCACGGCTCATGTTGATACAAGCCATCACGATAGGCATAATCGCCTTCTTGTCCATAATCTTACGGTTTTTGCTGCCAGACGAGAAGAGGCGAACAAGTCCCCTCATCCTCTGGTGGGCACCAAGAGAATAGAGGAATTTCCTGATCTCTTCCTGAAAGATAATGATAAGGGCGATGACTCCCACACTGACCAGCTTGTCCATGATGCTACCCAAAAGGCGCATCTCGAGCACCTGACTCACGAAGAGCCAGATGATGACAAACACAATAATACCGATAAAGACATTGAGCGAGCGCGATTCCTTCATCAGTCGGTAGAGATAATAGAGCATCAAGGCGACGCAGAATATATCTATAATATCTTTTATACCAAATTCAAACATCTTAAAAACGACCTATTGTTATAATAAAACGACCACACATTCCGTAAGGGTACGGAAGAGAAACACAGTCTACACATTTCCCTTCATAGCCTTGACAATGGATACAGCCTCTACACATTCCCTGACGTCGTGAACCCTAAGGATGGATGCTCCCTTGAGCAAAGAAATAGTATTGATGACCGAAGTACCATTGAGCGCCTCAGCAGGCGAAGTGCCGAAAAGCTTGAAAATCATTGACTTTCGCGATACTCCGACAAGAAGCGGAAGATTGAACTCCAGCAGTTGCTCCATGTTATTAAGCAGAGAATAGTTTTGCTCTAAGGTCTTGCCGAAGCCGAATCCGGGGTCGAGGATTATATCCTTTGCTCCAAGATCGCGAAGCAGCTGTACCTCTCTTGCAAAATTCATCATTATATCGCGCATCTCGCCATGAGTAGACATAAGGATATAAGGAACTCCGAGCTTGGCAACCATACGGAAGATTGCCGGATACCGACTGTCGTTCTCTTCCGTTTCGCCGTTAGGATTGGTGGCATCGGCACCGCCGAAGGCTCCGTTGATGTTTCCCTCCGACACATCGTTTATTATTGCCGCACCAAATTCCTCAACCGCCATCTGTGCAATCTCCGGACGGAAGGTATCGATACTCAACACGGCATCAGGCTGAACGCCACGAACGATTTTCAGAGCGCGGCGCATTCGTTCCATCTCCTCCTCTGCCGAGACTTGAGCTGCGCCGGGACGAGTGGAGAAGGCTCCGATATCGATAATCGAACCGCCCTCACGAATAATCTGGTCGGCACGCGTCGCTATTTCATTCTCCGACTGCTTGCGACTGCCGGCATAAAAAGAGTCTGGAGTAACATTAAGGATACCCATCACCTGAGGTTCAGACAGGTCAATGAGTTGTCCGTTAGCATTTATTGTTGACATGATTGTTATTTTTAATAGAATTAATAAGACTGATAGGACCAATAAAACTAATAAGCCGGCAGACTATCCGACAACAAAAGTCTTTGTTACCTTTCCATCATAGTCGTTAACCGTGATTTCGATGCGGTCTGCCTTCGTAACGGCATACGGCATGCGATAAAGCGGAATACTGACGTATGCCTGACTGGAATAATACTCCGGCACTCCATTCTGACCATGTGCAAAGACGAGTCTATGTACAACAGAGCCGTCACTCCCTGTATAACTCCCGACGTAGGCAACGCCAATAGACTGGGAACCTATCTTGCCGTCCTTTGCTCCTACCTTAACAGAAATGTCAAGATTAAGATACCTCCCGTTTTTGCTCATCCACATCGACTCTAAATTTACCGGATCTACAGGATACACACGGTTACCGCTGCTCGCATTAATGACATTCGGCACAATAACGTTGCCGACGGCAATAGGCTTTACCGTTGCCTCGCCAACGAGTTCGGCATCCATCCCTTCAGCCACATTATAATAAAGCAAGGCACGGTAGACAGAATCCTTAGCCGTAAGCCAGTCTGCCCCGATAGCCGGCGAAAGAGTGAGAATCTTTCCGTCGTCGGAAACGGCAGATACCGCCTCGGCACTGGAGTTAGTGGAGACCTCTACGAAATCGGCTCTCATATAAGAGAGACTGCCGTCGCCCGTATCATACGGATCATTGCCACATGCCACAAGACATGCTACGAGCAATGCCGAAAAGAGACAGGCAACGGCAGGGTTGGATATTGAAACCTTACTCATCTGTTTCACTCATTCTATTTTCCGGCAACGGAAAGATAATTACGTGCAGGATTGGCATACATAGTGAGCATACGCTCTCGAAGGAAAGCCTCATCCTTGTTGGGTATATCTATCTTTGCCAATTGTCCGTCGATATATTTTCCGAACGCCGCAGCATCTTCGGCTGAATATTCTCCGGCATGTGCCGACGAACCTTCAAGCAAGTCGAGAGCGACGTAATTAGAAGGATAAAGACGGTAATTGCGGAAAATCTCATTGTCGATATGCTCTGCAATAACATCAAAGACCTTAGTCTTCGGGATATCCGGCGAGAGGTTTTCGAGGAATTCGTCGATACACGGTGCACAATGGTAATGAACACGTCCTTTATATCCCATAATACCGGTGCGCATACTGTTTACATCATCGGCAGCCGACTTCTTCCATCCCTCTACATCACGCTTCAGCTGGAACTCGGCAGCCTTAAGGAAGTCACAAGGGTCATACTCATAAGAGATTGCCAGCGGTACGATATGCAACTGCATAAGTCGTTCTACAGGCGATCCTTCGCCGCCCATAGCCATCATCTTGAGAACAGCCGGCTGCGTACGGTCATTGGAATCCTTTGCCCTACCCTCTCGCTGAGCAATCCAAATATTGTCGTTCTTCTCCTTTATAACGAAGTGCATATATTCAGCCATCTTTTTGCTTGCCATCAGCATCTCGCGAGGCGGAAGAGAACGCTGTACGATAAAGGACTTGTTAAGTCTTACCAGATCCTTTACCCACGGTAACGAAAGTAGGTTGTCGCCGATAGCAATCTCACAAGTAGTCTTGAAACCAGCATCATAGAGCAGTTTGTCGAGCAACGCCGAATCTAATACTATATCGCGGTGGTTGCTGACGAAGGTGTAGCGTTTCGTTACATCAACGTCCTTCACATCCATGTCAAGTCCCTTGCTTGCCTTTGCCATAAGCTCTTCAAGAAACTTATAGCAGAAAGCGAGCTGGAAATCAAGACATGTCTTACATTCTGTCATTTTCTTTCCTATTGCCTCTGTGGGCACCCCCGGATACAGATATGCCAAGACCTGGCGGAACTGCTCGTTTGCGAGCAAACGCTTGTATACGGCGGGCAGTTCGTTTGGTTCGAAAGGACGGATATCGTCGTAAATTGAAGGAATTGTCATAGTTTTTTTAATGATTTATATAGGACTAATAAGACATATAAGACCTATAGGACTAATAAGAGATATAAGACTAATAAAATTAATAGACAAATAAGACTAATAATCCTATAGGACTTCAAAGCCGATACAGATTATCTGAACTGGTTCTCCACAATATCAGTCAAGACATCCGTCATGCTAAGTCCGGCAGCCTTAACCTGCTGCGGAATAAAGCTTGTGGCAGTCATTCCCGGTGTGGTGTTTATCTCTATCATGTTCACTTTGTCAACTTCCTCTCCGTTGCTTCCCATACCGCGGCTTATGATATAGTCGATGCGGATGATACCATTGCAATGAAGAATGTCGTAGATATGACTCGTTATCTCATTAACCCTTTCGGTAGTCTCTTTGCTGAGACGAGCCGGAGTAATCTCCGTTACCTTGCCGTTATACTTGGCATCATAATCAAAGAACTCGTTTTGTGTAACAACCTCTGTTGCAGGGAACACTACAGTCTTCTCACGAGTCTTATAGCAACCGATAGAAATCTCAGTACCATCGATAAACTTCTCTACCATCACATCGTCGCTCTCCATAATTGCCTTGCGGATTGCCGGAGCGAGTTGGTCTTTGTTCTTCACCTTTGACACGCCGAAACTACTGCCGTCGGCAGCAGGCTTGACGAAACACGGCATACCGATTTTTTCTTCAATCTCGTCGTCGCTTACAAGAGCTTCGTATCCCTTACGGATGAGCAGGCTATCGGCAACGCTGACACCATAACCGCGCAGATATTGGTTGAGAACGAACTTGTCGAATGTCATAGCCTCTACGAGTACACCGCTTGTAGAATAAGGCAAGTGGATGAGTTCGAAATATCCCTGAAGGATTCCGTTCTCGCCCGGAGTGCCGTGTATTGTTATGTAGGCATAGTCAAAGAGGACAAGCTTGCCGTTTTCCATAAACGAGAAGTCGTTGCGGTCGATAGGTGCCGTAGTTCCGTCGTGGAGCTCCACGTGCCAGTCGTTGCCCTTCATGTCAACGATATATACATTGTAACGCTCTTTGTCGAAGAAAGAATAGAGTCCCTGTGCCGAGCGCAGTGACACGTCATGCTCTGATGAGTCGCCACCGCAAACGATGGCTATTGTTCTTTTTAGATTTTTCATAATGATATGGTGTTTTTTTGTTATTTTCTTTGGGAGTGCTGGGAGAACGGGGAGTAACTGGGAGTGCTGGGTGAACTGAGAGAACTATGAGTAGCTATAACAGAACAGCCCTTACCTTGTCAGCACACTCCCCCTTGGGGGAGTTGGAGGGGGCATTAGCTTTGGCTTCTCCTTCGCCACTTTTCCAGCAGCAACGTCATGTCTTCCGGCAGTTCCGATGTAAAATCCATCTGCTTGCCCGTCTTGGGATGCACAAACCCGAGGGTCCTGGCATGTAGAGCCTGTCGCGGACAGATTTTGAAACAGTTGCGTATAAACTGCTGATAGCTGCCACAACGCTCGCCACGCAGTATTTCATTGCCGCCATAACGCTCGTCGCTGAATAGCGGATGACCGATATGCTTCATATGGGCACGAATCTGATGCGTACGACCTGTCTCAAGAATACATTCCACGAGAGTAACATAACCGAAGCGCTCAATTACACGATAGTGGGTAACAGCCGTTTTTCCTATTCCGGAGTCTGGCGGGAATACCGTCATGCGGAGCCTGTCTTTCGGGTCTCTGCCGATATTGCCTTCTATACGTCCCTCGTCTTCAGGGAAGTTTCCCCATACAAGAGCATTGTAGCTGCGGTGTGTGGTCTTGTTGAAGAACTGTACTCCAAGCTTTGTCTTTGCCAATGGCGTTTTTGCCACGACGAGCAGTCCGCTGGTATCTTTGTCTATTCGGTGAACCAGTCCCACTTCCGGGTCGTTAGGGTCGTAGTCTGGCACATCTTTAAGATGCCATGCCACGGCATTAACGAGAGTGCCATGATAATTGCCACAGCCCGGATGCACAACCATGCCGGCAGGCTTATTCACGACCATCAACTCAGAGTCTTCATATACTATATTAAGAGGTATATCCTCTGGCTCGATACTGCTGTCGTGTTGCGGGCGGTCGAGCATCAACGTAATGACATCGAGCGGACGTACTTTATAGTTGCTCTTAACGGGTTTGTCGTTTACATGAACAAAACCCGAGTCGGCAGCTTTCTGTATGCGGTTGCGACTGGAATGTTGCAATTTCTCTGTCATGAACTTGTCGATACGCAACGGCACCTGTCCTTTGTCAACGACGATGCGCAGATGTTCGTAAAGCTGACCGTTTTCGTCATCGGAGAGCTCTTCTTCAAGTTCCGGAGATGTTATATTGTCTGTCATTTTTATTCTTTTTGGAGTAATGCTACTTATGGGACTATAACAAACAGGAGCGATAGAAACACGCTGTAGTTTCGAAAGGATATTCTATTCCGGACCGGTAACTACCTCGAACTCGTCTTTTCCGCCCACTCCTTCCTCTATTTCCGGTTCTGCATGATGATGTTGAGAACTTATCGAGTCGCCGGTCGGAGCATATTCAGGATCAGTATATGTTATATCCTCGTCCATATTCATCTCTCCATTACCAACCTGAATAGTCAGCACTTCATCAACCGACACTCTTTCACCGTTGTGCAGGTTTCTTCCACGACAAGTGATGCCATAGACCCAGTCTTTCTCTCCAGGGACGTACTGCGGCGGTCCGACTTTGAATCCCATGGCTACGAGATTAGCCTTTGCCTCACGATAAGAGTTGTTGTCGATAAGATCCGGCAGTGCAATCATTAGGGAATGGCTGGCATTTACGATAACGTATACCACCCTACCCCTCTTCACCTTTGAACCAGCCGGAACAACCTGTTCCAGAATGCAGTCTGGCGGCAATGAGCGCACATATCCCGTATCGACCACTGCGATTTTAAGTCCACGGTTTGAAAGTAGTTGTTCTGCATCGCTGAAGAGTTTATGTTTAATGTTTGGCACTTCTATCTCCTCACCATGGTGAGTATATATGTCAAGTCCGAACTTCACTCCGAGACACAGCAATACTACAGCTCCGAACATCGCCACGATGTTTGCCCAGAACTTTCCGCTCATCAGTTTCTTGAAGAATTCACTTGCCGTCATTAGGTATTGTTTGCCTTTTTTCTGTTTAATAATAGGCAAAGATAATGCAAAAATCTGAATAAGCGAGAAAAATGAATGTTTATTTTTATTTTCGTATACGGTGGAACTATATAAAACAAGAACTGTGCTATAATTGAGAATAAGAGAATTGCTGTTCCTGTCAGATAAAAAAGCTGCCGAACTATGGGTCCGGCAGCTTTACATATAATTATAATATACTATTTCTTAGTATAAGAATATATTACTTCAAAACAACTTTCTTTCCGTTGTGGATAAAGACACCCTTCTGGGCCTTGTTTACCTTTACACCCTGGAGAGTGTACCAAGCACCGTTGTCGGCATTTTCTGCATCAACGCCACAGATACCGGTAGTTTGATTGTAAGTGTCGATTGCGGCCTGCAATGCAGTCAAAGCATCTTTCAGTTCCTGCAACGTTACGTCTGCCTTACCAGCTACTTCAGTAACCTGCCCGATAACCGTCTTCAATGCTACGACATTAGCATCGGTAGCATCCTTACCCTCAATCAGAGCATTTGCTGTTTCAATCAAAGCAGCCAAGTCTTTCTTAGCTACTGCAATCTGATAAACCTCTTCTGCAGCCTGAAGATCCTCGATAGCCTTAACAACCTCATTTTTGAATACTGCAGTGTTGTAGACTTCCTTTGCCTTATTGATAGCCTCAGAGAGAGCCTTAACGTTTTCGTCAGTCTCGGCATCCTTACCTGTAATCAAATCCATTGCCTTCTGAATCTCAGCTTGCAACTGAGCTTTCTCTGTAGTAATATCCTCACCAACGAACTCTACGAGCCAACGTGGAGCACCTGTCTTCAAGTAAGCCTGACGAGTGCTTGCACCGATAGTGAAGTCGCCGTTGGCAGCATCCTTGAACATAGGGTCTTCCTCGATTGCAGTACCGCTTACATCATAGCTACCCAAGTCATCGAATACAACTGTTGCCTCAGCATCCTCTGTTGCAGGAACGTTTGTCATATAAGTATTGTTGCCGAATGTAACTTCTGTATAAGAAGAAGCTGCACGGCTACCCAAAATACGGCGGGCAACCTGACCGTTACTGCAATCTACAAAGATATTGTCTATAACTGTGAAAGCAGAAGACTTCTGTCCGCTGAAAGCAGGGTAATTAGCAAACGAGCCTGTCTTTGCTACATTATAGAACGTGTTATTCTTAAATATAACCTCATTCTTCTCAAATCCGGCGCGTGAGCAACGACCACTGTTGTTGTATGTTATGAAGTACTTCACATCTGCAGCGCCATTATTCCAGAATGTTGAGTTTTCAACATCAAGAGTATTGATGAATCCTTTCTTGAAAGAGAATACGCCACCACCGTTTCCTGTTGCCGTCTCATCACTTGAGAGAGTAACAGTACAGTTGTTTACCTTCATCTTCTCTACGCAATACTGCACGTTGTTGTCGTAGATAAACTGATTCTTTACGCCCTTTATGTTAACATTGCTTATAGAGATAGCATTCTCGCCCTTAAGGATATAGTAGTCGCCTGTACCCTTCAAGCTCTCCTCAGGAGCAGCATTCAAGAGGATAAATGCGCCTCCATTTCCAGAAGCATCGATTGTAGCTGGTTCCTCAGCATCACCTGTGATAGAAAGAGTTCCGGCTACGATTATAGGAGTTGACAGAGTGTATTCGCCACCCTTAGCAAGGGTGATAGCCAAATTGCCGACTTTGTCGCCGTCTGCCTTATCTGCAATAAGTACAGACAGGTCTTTACCTGTTTCTGCGTTTATCTCGATATTTGCAGTAACCGGTACTCTGTCGATATCGATAGGCTGGAACTGAGCATTATCGTTGTAGCGGCTGATAACGCCGAGGATGTCGTATGTTCTGCCCTCAACTGGAGCGTCAATTACGATACCGTACTGGTTATAGCCGGCAACAGTAGTTTCGCCTTCCTTAATTTCAAAGTCCTTTTTGCCGTCTGCAGGAGCGGTATAGGTAACGCCCTTCAGCCAAGCCACGGTGTTTGCATTCTCCACCGTAACGTCGGCAGCAGTCTTAGTATCGTATGTGATTTCGTCCTGCACGCTTTCAACGGCTGTGAGAGTTGTAGTAGGAACAGCCTCAAAGAGGCCCTTGAATACGTCAACCTTACCCTGCCATCCGGCTGTGATGTGCTGACCGACTTCGAATGCGAATCCACCAGCAGCGTCAAACAAAAGAGTAGTGTTTCCGGCAGCGTCTTTAACATACAGGTGTTTTGCCGAAGGAGCGGCAATAACTGTCAGTTCGCCAGAGAACTGGAACACTGTGCCCTGTGTCAGAGCTGTCAGCTCGGCAACTGTAGCAACTGTTGGAGCAAGCACGAATTCCTTCGTAGCAACAGTACTTGCGGTCTCACCATTATAGGCAATTGCCTTAACGGTAGTAGTTTTGTCGAGTGTAAACGGGTCTGCATACAAGGCGTTTGCGCTTGTAGGGTCGTTGCCGTCGAGAGTATAGTAAATCTTTGCTCCCTCTGTGGTGCAACCAAGTGTTACGGTTGTTGAACCGAAGAATGGGGTCGTGCCTTCGATGGTTGGAGTGGCAGTGGTTTGCTGTCCACCGGCTTCTACTATAGAGACTTGTGTTATGTATGCACGTTTTCCTCCAGTCGCAATAGCTATAGAAGAAACTTCTGTATTGCCATCAAGGGTAACAGTATATTCTGTAACATCACTTGTCAATTCTGTAAAATCCTGCCCGGCAACGGACAAAGTCTGCTCGCCAGTCTTATACCACATTGCCTTGAACTTAATAGCCGTCGGTTTACATGGAGCTGTCAGGTTCAGTGTCATAGTTCCTTTTTTAGAACTTGCACCAAGTTTCAGACCTCGTCCAGCCCTTGCAAGATATACATTTGAAATGTCTGTAATACTTGAAAGATTTTCGGAACCCGATTTAACAATCTCCTCCATTGTTGTAAGTTTTGTAGAAGAATCACTGGTTCCTTCACTTTCATTAAAGACAATCACCTTGTCCGCCGACATTCCCATCACAAAGCATAACAGGAACGTCCAAATAAGTAAAAGTTTTTTGTTCATAGATGTTAGTTATTGATTAAGTTATAAATTGTTCTTCTTTTAGCTCATGCCATAATCACACCTATAATATAATAAGGTAAGAAAAAGTTAGAGCCATTTTTAAGTCCAGCATTCAGCGAGTTATTAGATTTCAAGTGCCAGATGGTTTTCTGTTCACAAAGTTAGACAAAATATAAATATGTATAGCGTTATTCCGACTTATTTTTCCTTGATTTTAAGAATTATTCACATATACAGGATTAATATTGAAACTACATGTATCAAATGTCCGAAATGTCCGAGCTGTATATCCCACAGAATATTATAAGAATAAGGATATACAAAAAAAAGAGAGAACTACCGAAGCAATTCTCTCTTTGGAGTGGTACCACCAGGAATCGAACCGGGGACACAAGGATTTTCAGTCCTTTGCTCTACCAACTGAGCTATGGCACCATCATTAAAAGCAAGTAGATTTCTCTATTGCGGGTGCAAAGGTATCATTATTTTTTTGATTTCACAAATTTTTCAGCGAAAAAATTTCTTTGTTTTAAAAATTTGCCGTACCTTTGCACTCGCTTTTGAGCAATAAACTATAATTGCTGATAAGCAATCGGGATTTAGCGCAGTTGGTAGCGCACGTCGTTCGGGACGACGGGGTCGCTGGTTCGAGTCCAGTAATCCCGACAATTCTCAAATAACGGATTAAGACAAATGTCTTGATCCGTTTTTCTTTTTACGCACAATCAAAGTCTGTCTAGATTCACCCCCTTTCATAAGCGAGACAATAGAATTATATTCTGAACTTTCTGATTTACATATTGCAGAAAGCAATTTCGTAACATCTCAGACAAGGGCTCAGGGGGATGGTACTCTGGCTTAAAATGCACATTTAATCCTGAATTTAAGAAGAAGAAAGAAGGGAAATACGCATGTTTGAGGATTTTTCCACCTTTCTGACTTAATTTTATCCCATACCAAGAAAAGAAAAGCAGTAATTTTGCACCCAGAAAATACTAACCGCATAATAACATTAAAAAATAATAACTACAAAAAGATGAAACTGAAATTCATTGCAGCAGCCGCATTGGCTGTATGTGCCTCTCTCTATGCCGAGGCACGGAAAATTCACACCATCGGAGACTCAACGATGGCTACCTATGACGAGAACACTACCGTTACACGCGGATGGGGACAGATGTTCCAGCAGTTTTTCAAAGGCGATATTACAGTAAACAACCGCGCCAAGAACGGTGCCAGCAGCAAGAGCTTCTACGAGGAAAGCCCTTATTGGCAATCGGTAAAGAAACAGATTGAGCCGGGAGACTATGTATTGATACAGTTTGCCCACAACGATGAAAAAAGTAACGGTTGCGACGGTGATGAGCTGAAAGCATACTACAAGAGTATCGGCGACGAGACAAAGGCAAATGCTACCGACTACCGCGGAACTACTGCCAGCGGAACTTACAAGGAATACCTGCGTAAATATATAGAAGAGACACGCGCACTCGGCGCAACGCCTGTATTGGTTGGAGCTATATGCCGCAAATATTTCGACGGGAACACTATCAGAAGAAACGGACGCCACGACCTCGGCGACAAGTTCGACCTCATAAAGGACGGCAAGCTGACTACCGGCAACAAGGTGTCGGCAGACGACCATACTTACGACTATCCATATCAGATGAAATTGGTAGCTGATGAAATGGGAGTGCAGTATCTCGACCTTACTACAGCGACAAAGGAGCTCTACGAAAGCTACGGCGATGCCAAGGCTAACGAACTGCTCTTCGACGGTAATGGTTCTACTCATACATCAGCTATGGGAGCAACCCTGATAGCACGCCTCGCTGCTCAGCTAATGCAGAAAGCAGGAATACTGACAGAGGACATAAACCTGACAAGCGATTTGAGCGTTAACCCGTCTACTCTCGACTTCGGACAGGCTTATAAGGGACAGACCATAACCAAAGACTTGCAGATTAACGGCTTCGACCTAACACCGGAAGAAGGAACTGTAAGCGTAACGGCAAGCAACGGACTCCTTCTTTCTGCCGACGGCGAGAATTACACTTCTACTGCCACCTTGAGTTATAAGGGCGGCAACCTTATCGGAAGCGTGAAGGTAAAATATGAATTCAGCGCAGCCGGAGATGTGAACGAGACTATAACCGTAACAAGCGGCGACAAGACAGTAACAGTTCCTGTAACAGGAAAATGCATCGAACTCGCTGACGGTGTTCCGACATCGGCTTACTGGCGCTTGGAGAAAGACGACGAGTGTGCCACAGAAGGTCCTGTAAGTTCTCTCGGCGAGACATACAGCGAGATGAAGCTCCAGAAATACTCATCTCCTAATGCTAACACCACCTGGCCAGAGGGAACCGGTTTCGACGCAACACGCAAGACACAGCGCAATATCATCGAAGGCGAATCTTGGCCTGCAGGCGAGATTGACGAGGTTTCTACACGATACATCGAATTTGCTGCTAAGCCGGCAAAGGGAACAAAGCTCAATGTCAACGAGATAAGCATGTATGTATGCGGATGCGGCGGCAACGGTATGCGCTGCAAGATTTATTATTCTAAAGAGGATAATTTTGCCAATGCCGTAAATATCGCCGACTTCTCTGGAGCAATGAAGGCTAACGACATGATGGAGGTGAAGGCCACTCCTGTATTGGAACTGGATGAGAACGAGACTCTTCGTGTGCGCATCTACCCTTGGTACAATGGTGCTGCCACGGGCAAGACGATTTGCGTTAGCGATGTTAAGATTGCCGGTGTTGCCGTTGATTCTACAAGCGGTATCAATACCACCGACAGCACTGAGCAAAAAGCTGCTAAAGTCTATAATGTAAATGGCATGCGCCAAAGCGGTCTACATAAAGGGCTGAACATTATCGTAAAAAACGGCAAAGCCGTAAAGAAAGTTGCAGTAAAATAATTTAGTTGTTAGTAGATTTATATATAAAATTAGTTGGTTGCCGTGAACACTGCGTGATGCAGCGTTCACGGTTTTTTACATAAGCGATAAATAAAAAAATCACGCCCCGGAAGCAAAATTGCTTTCTGGGCGTGATTATTTTATCGGCATTTCCAGCATACTTTATACTTAGGAACAGCCATAAAAGCATTAGCTCATAAAGGGATATTACAGATTGTCGATAACGCTGCAAATATCACCGAAGATACGGTCGAGTTCACCAAGACCATCAATATGGTGATGGATATTCTCATTCTTGTACCAATCGATAAGAGGCGCTGTCTGGTTGTGATAAACATCAAGACGTTTCTTGATAGTCTCCTCATTATCATCAGATCTGCCACTCTCCTTGCCACGCTTAACGAGACGTACCATCAATTCATCTTCCGGAACATCAAGTTCAATCATTGCAGCAATCTTGTGTCCACGCTCCGAGAGCATCTTTTTCAGAGCCTCAGCCTGCGGTATTGTACGTGGGAATCCGTCGAAGATAACTCCTTTGTGCTCTTTGCCAAAAGAATCGTAAACACTGGCAAGGATATTAACCATCAGATCATCAGGAATAAGCTGTCCCTTGTCGATATAAGCCTTAGCAGTCTTACCAAGTTCTGTTTCATTCTTAATCTCGTTGCGAAGCACATCCCCCGTAGAGATATGTCCCAGACCATACTTCTTGATCATCAAATCGCTCTGTGTGCCTTTTCCTGAACCAGGCGCACCGAAAATAACGATATTCTTCATTTTTATACTTAATTATTTAGTGATTAGTTTTTCTTTATTAACATGGAAATCTCGGAGGACTCGGAAATCTCGAAGTTATTTGAGTCATTGGAGTCATCAGGACTACCAGAGCGACCAAAGTTCTCCAAGCTATTGAATAAGCATTATTCCTTAACTACATAGATATCCCTAAGGTTACGTCCCAAGCCGTCATAGTCGAGACCATAGCCCAAGATGAAATCATTAGGAATCTCCATCGCCACATACTCGATATTGAGGTCACGTTTCAAGTTCTCCGGTTTGAGGAGCAAAGTGCAGATATGCACTTCAGCCGGTTTGAATTCCTCAAGATACTTGAGCATCTGCTCCATAGTGAGACCTGTATCCACAATATCCTCAACGATAACAATAGTTCTTCCTTCAATGTTCTCCTTGAGTCCTACGAGTTTCTTCACGTTTCCCGTAGACGACGTTCCGTTATATGACGACATCTTGACAAACGAAATTTCGCAGTCAATAGTAAGCATACGCATCAAGTCGGCAGCAAAAATAAACGATCCGTTAAGCACTCCGAGCAAAAGAGGATTCTTGCCTTTAAGGTCGTTGTTCATCTTGTCGGCAACTGTTTTCACACGTCGAAGAATCTCCTCTTCCGGGATTAAAGTTTCAAAGGTTTTGTCCTTAATATCAATTGTAGCCATATCTTTTTGTTATTTTTGCGCACAAAAGTAATAAAAATATTCAAACTATACTTCAAACTATCCAATTAATTAGTATTTTTGCAGATATGAAGATACTAACTTGCACACAGATACGTGAGCTCGACAAATATACAATAGAAAACGAGCCAATTAAATCAATAGATTTGATGGAACGCGCAGCCAAGGCTCTAACCAAGGCAATATGCGAAGTTTGGTCTATTGATACAGAAGTTGTTGTTTTTGCCGGTCCGGGTAACAACGGCGGCGATGCTCTCGCCGTGGCACGCATGATGGCAGAACAGGGATATAATGTCAAGGCATATCTCTTCAACATCGGCAACAAGCTGTCTGACGACTGTTCAATAAACAAGGAACGCCTTATGCAATGCAAAAGCATGAGGGCATTCATCGAGGTAACCGATGAGTTTGACCCACCGACGCTAACTGCCGAGACGCTCGTTGTCGACGGTTTGTTTGGCTCCGGCATCAACAAGCCACTGTCGGGAGGCTTTGCCTCGCTGGTAAAATACATTAACCAGTCTGAAGCCAAGGTGGCAAGCATCGACATGCCGTCAGGACTTATGGCGGAAGACAATTCATACAATGCCAAAGCAAATATAATCCAGGCTGACTACACGTTTACGCTTCAACAAAAGAAACTGTCGTTTCTCTTTGCAGAAAATCAGATATTCGTCGGCAAGTTGCGTGTTCTCGACATCCGTCTGAGTCCAAAGGGGCTCAGCCTCATCGACACGGCATACACCATCAGCGAAGAAAGCCAAGTAAGGCATATGCTAAAGCCGAGGGGAGAATTCTGGCATAAGGGGATGGCGGGCAATGCTCTTATCGTTGCCGGCAGCTACGGAATGGCAGGAGCATCAATACTCGCCACAAGGGCATGTCTGAGAGCCGGAGTAGGAAAAGTTACAGTAAGAGTGCCATCTCTCAACAACGACATTCTGCAGATATCCGTCCCTGAGGCTATTGTCAACAATGATCCTGACGACAGGCATTTTTCGGAGACTCTATCTTCCGACGAATTCGACGCCATGGGGATTGGACCGGGACTTGGCACAGAGGAGACAACGGCCATAGCTATGGTTTCTCAGATAAGACGCACACAGTCGCCTATCGTTGTTGATGCTGACGGACTGAATATTCTTGCCACCCACAGGGCATGGCTACAGCAACTGCCTAAGGGCACTGTGCTGACGCCTCATCCTGCGGAGTTTGAACGACTTGTGGGATGTAGATACAACGATAGTTACGAACGACTTTCAAAAGCTGTTGAACTGGCTACTTCTCTTCAGATATACATCATTCTGAAAGGTCACTACTCGGCATTATGCATGCCCGACGGCAGTATAGCATTCAACCCTACAGGCAATGCTGGTATGGCTACGGCTGGAAGCGGCGATGTACTGACAGGAATTATCACTGCCCTACTTGCCCGTGGATACAACCAGAAGGAAGCTTGCATTATCGGAATGTATCTGCATGGACTTGCCGGAGACATCGCTGCCGCTGAACTCGGAATGGAAAGTGTTACGGCTGGAGATATTATTAAATTCTTACCTAAGGCTTTCAAGAGACTGGAAGACTGAAGGAATTAGGAATGAGGAATGAGGAATGAGGAATGAGGAATGAGGAATTCAGTTCTCACAGAACTCCCCAAACTCCCAGAACTCCCAGAAAACGCAATAACAATAACCCAATTATGATAAAACAATATAAGAAAATAGCTATCGCTGCCATACTGGCGGCAGGCACAACAGGCATAAAAGCACAAAATACAGGACTGTCGGTTGAGGGGTCTTCATATTACTTGCCTCAGACTGCCCTACGCTTTGCCATGCAAGTAGAAAAGACTACATATACTCCTGGCGACTTTGCGATGTATGCATCACGGTATCTCAAGAGAAACGATATTAGTATGGAACCTTCCACGACCTACCGTATCGTGAACCTGAAGCTCAATTCCATAGCCCAACCGGACACATCAAAATTCTTTACCGCTAAGGCTGATGCGAAACACAGCATCAGATCGTTGGAACGAGACGACAATGGCGTACTTGTTGCCATTAACGCCAAGCCGAGAAAGATTGAAGCGCCACGCCCCTTTGTTCCTGCCAAGAAACCTACGCCAATCAATCCGAGAGATTTTATGACCGAGGAAATCCTTAGCGCCGGAAGTTCTGCCAAGATGGCTGAACTGTGTGTACAGGAGATTTACGACATCCGCGACAACAAGGGACTGCTGAACAAGGGACAGGCAGACTTCATGCCTAAAGACGGTGAGCAACTGAAGATTATGCTCCGTAACCTTGACCAACAGGAAAATGCTTTAATGCAACTCTTTACCGGCACGACGGTAAAAGACACTGTTGAAAATATCATAACATTTGTACCGACGAGGGAAACGGACAAACAGTTGCTCTTCCGCTTCTCAAAGTATCTTGGTATGACAGACAGCGACGACCTCGGTGGTAGTCCCTATTATATAAAGGTGGAAGATCTTCACAGCATGCCGACATTGAATGTTGCCGACGACGGGAAAAAGGACAAGGACAATGTTGGTATCTATGTGAACCTGCCAGGAAAGATACGAGTTACCATATATAATGACGAACATACACTCGGGTCATTTGAACTGTACGCAGCACAGTTCGGCAAGACGGAATCAATCAGCGGCGAGATGTTCAGCAAGAAATATACCACGAGCATCGTGCTCAACCCTGTTACGGGAAGTGCGGAAAAGATTGAAACGGAAGCTATAAAATAAAATGAAAAAACAGGCGCTCAGTTACATCATCGTAACGAGCGCCTGTTTTCTTATATTAATTAATTTGCGATATTAGTCAATATCAAGCATCATTAGTCGAGCTGACCAAGCTTGTTGTCGCTACCAAGCACATCGATAATCTTGTGCTTGTACATCTCCTCCATCAAATCGCGAGCCGGACCGCAGTATTTACGTGGGTCGAATTCAGCAGGCTTCTCTGCCAAAACCTTGCGAACGGCAGCGGTGAAGGCAAGACGAGAATCAGAGTCGATATTAATCTTGCAAACAGCACTCTTGGCAGCCTTGCGGAGCTGCTCCTCTGGAATACCTACAGCATCTGGAAGCTTACCGCCGTTAGCATTAATCATGTCAACATACTCCTGAGGAACTGAAGATGATCCGTGGAGAACGATAGGGAATCCAGGAAGCTTCTTCATAATCTCGTCGAGAACATCGAATGCCAATGGTGGAGGAACAAGACGACCAGTCTTCGGGTCGCGTGTGCACTGCTCTGGTTTGAACTTATAAGCGCCGTGGCTTGTACCGATAGAAATAGCGAGAGAATCAACGCCAGTCTTTGTTGTGAAGTCGATAACCTCCTCAGGCTTTGTATAGTGAGAAACCTCAGAAGCAACCTCATCCTCAACACCAGCCAAAACGCCGAGCTCACCCTCTACAGTAACGTCATACTGATGAGCGTAGTCAACAACCTTCTTTGTAAGAGCAACATTCTCGTCGTAAGGCAGAGAAGAACCATCGATCATTACTGAAGAGAAACCGAGGTCTACACAGCTTTTGCAAAGCTCAAAGCTGTCACCATGGTCAAGGTGCAATACAATCTCCGGATGGTTGCATCCAAGTTCCTTAGCGTATGCCACAGCACCCTGTGCCATATAGCGCAGCAGTGTAGGGTTAGCATAGTTGCGTGCACCTTTGGAAACCTGAAGGATAACCGGCGACTTCAACTCTGAAGAAGCCTTGATTATAGCCTGCAGCTGTTCCATGTTATTAAAGTTGAATGCTGGGATGGCATATCCGCCATTGATGGCTCTTTTAAACATCTCTTTTGTGTTTACCAAGCCTAATTCTTTATAACTTACCATAGTATTTGTTATTATAAATGTTTATATGTTTCGTTTGATAATCTGGTTCCGACTTTCGTCTTAACTATTGGCAAAGTTACCAATTATATTTGTCTGAACAAAACAATAGCGGCTTTTTTCATGTTGCAAAATCGTGAATATTGACATAAATTAAAGCATAAAGCACCGCAATATGCTCTTTTTTAAAACGGAGATTACAGAATGAGTGTATTTCGGCTTATATTTTTACTAAACTTTCTGAATACGGATTTTACTGATTCTTCTGGTTGTCAGATAAAACTCACGCTCGGCAATTCGGAACGAGTTTCCATTACACTCGATATTTTTTAAAACACACGAACACATTTTTCTACCACATAATCCCCATACAGCACCATTTGCTCCGGTCTCGACTTTTTCCCTGTTGTACGCATCATGCTGATTTATTAATTTTGCACAGTAAGAAGACACAATTACTGAACCCAAATGTAACATAATAATTCTCAAAAAAGAGAAAACCGACAGCTGGTCTCGTGAGAAACTGCTGTCGGTATTTTTTTAAGTTTCAGATTTAGTTATATTCCTTTATCACGAGCTGAATTCAGCTTTTATCCTGTCCCACGATTATAGCCTCCCCTTCTCCATATAGCTATAATAAGCCCCATCGGTAATGATTACATGATCGAGCAGATATATACGCATTGTCTCACATGCCTTCTTCAGTCGTTGCGTCAGCCGGTCGTCGTCGCCACTCGGATTGGCGTTGTTACTCGGATGATTATGACAGAGGGCTACAACGGTGGCGTTAGCCAAGAGTGCTTCTTTTAGTATTATGCGCACGTCAACGGCAGTTTCGCTTATTCCGCCATTGGATATCTGGAGCGCACGAATCAGTTTGAAATTCTGGTTCAGCAGCAGTACCCATGCCTGTTCCGTAGCGAGATCCTGCATCTTCGGGTGCATTAGTTCATATATTGCCAGTGCCGAATCCATGCGCGGTCTGTCTGCCGCCTTCTCGGTTTGCCTTCTCTTTCCGAGTTCACAGGCTGCCAGTATCGTAATCGCCTTTGCCGGTCCGAGTCCGCGGTATTTGCTGCACGTAAGTTCGCTGACCGTCATTTTTCCCAGACTGTTGAGGTTATTGCCACAGTCATTGAGCACACGCTTCATCAAGTTTACGGCACTCTCTCCCGGCGACCCACTGCCGATAAGTATGGCAAGCAGTTCGGCATTCGACAGCGCCTGTGCCCCGAGGGCAAGCATTTTCTCCCGCGGGCGGTCTTCTTCCGCCCATTGTGTGATTGCAAGATTTTCCATGTTGTGTTTCGTTGATTTAAGGAGTTAACAGTATGAAAGGTCTTCTACTGAAAAGGATGGAGAAAGGAACCAAAGTTCCTCCCCACCTTATTATATATATACTGACAACTATTTATAGAATGTCTTGTCGAAAGCGCTGAATTCGTTCTTTCCCATCACACAGCGTTTCCACCATGCCGAAAGGAATCCGCATCCGTAGCCCATCAGTTGCACGAAAGCCGCCGCAATGCTCATCGCCCCGATTTTCATGCTTCGGTTCTGGCGTGTGGAGTCTATGAATATCAAGAGACAATATGCTATTATCGGCAACCACGGACCGGCACACAGCCAATACCACCTGTGGATATCGTCGTAGTGCATCAGAATGCGCCCCACAGCAGAAAGAAGAACAAGGAATATCACGCCAACGGTGAAGACCATCGGCAACAGATGTACAAGTTTCAGCGATTCCGGGTATTTCTTGTAGAGGTTTATGCGGGCAATGCCACTGTTGTATACCTGACGGAAAAACTTGCGGAAGTCTGTCCTTCGCTTGTGCCAAACCCATGAGTCGGGGAACAACCGGCATCTGCATCCAGCCTTGAAGATACGTATACTGAAGTCGATGTCTTCGCCGAAGCGCATCTTAGAGAAGCCGCCGAGCTTTTCATACACGTCTCTTTTCACTCCCATATTAAAGGAGCGCGGATAAAACTTGTCGAGTTTTTTCTTTTTGCTACCGCGAATACCACCGGTAGTAAAGAAGCTCGTCATGGAGTAGCTTATCGCCTTCTGCGTGTCGGTGAAGGAAGAATGCGCCTTGTCCGGTCCGCCAAAGGCATCTGCCGGTTCGCGGTCTAGTTCTTCACTGACGCTCTCTATATATCCCGGCGGCAACACCACGTCGGAGTCGAGTATTATTACATATTCGCCCCGGGCGCGCTCCACTCCGTAGTTGCGGCTCTGTCCCGGTCCGCTGTTCTCCTTCATGTAATAGTGCAGGTCGAGATTGCCCTCGTATCCCTTGCATACTTCTCTGCAGGGGCGCGAGCTACCGTCTTCCACTATTATCACCTCGAAATCCTTTTCGGTCTGTTCCACCAAACTGCCCAGCAACTCGTCCACCTCATCAGGACGGTTATAGACAGGAACGATTATTGAGTATTTCATATTTCTCTTTGTGAATATGGGCAAAGGTAAAAATAAAATCCGAAACAAGCCATAAATAAATAAAAAGTTTTTCGGTCATTTTACCCTCACACCCTCACACATTGCCCCGAAAGCCCCTGTTTATCGGGGGTTCGAGGGTGAGGGTAAGTGTGAGGGATGGTGAGGGATGGTGAGGGATAGTAAGGGTTGGGTTGGAAATGAGAGTTCTGATCATCAATAAATAATGTTCAAAGTAGTAGGTGCGGTGTCTCACCGCACAGTAGCAAGAACTTAATGACTATTTATGGTTGGAAGATGCTATATACCCTTCTTTATTGTGCGGTGAGACACCGCACCTACTACGATTCTCTACCCTACAGGTGGAATGCTTTTTTTAAGTTACCGGAACTTCTGTAAAGAAAACATAAATAATAGTGGCACCAAAGGTGCTTCTATGCTGCACTTTTGGTGCAGCAACAGAATACCGATACCAAATAATAGCAACCGGAAATAAGAAGAGTGGAGAACCCTACAGCCATTTCTTGTTCACGAGAAAACGACAGCAGGATTCCCCACTCCAATATTTATAACGAAGTTCTAATTACTCCTTAACACGGCTCAAGTAGCTACCGTCGCGAGTGTCAACCTGGATAAGTAACTGATTACTTTCTCACATCATAAGTAAACTGATACCTTACTTCATTTCCAGGAAGAGGATAATATGTATTGTCGGTAAGTTGCTGTCCTGCGATATCATATGCTATACCATCTTGAATGTAAAAGGAACATTTCACTATCACCCCACTCGTAGTGGATAAAATCTTATCTATAGAGAATCCTTTATATGATGCACTTTCCGTAGCAAAACCCTCTTTTGTTATGTTCGTAATATCAAAACTTGTCTGTTTAGCATTTGAAGGAGCAACGCATTCAAATGTAAATTTGTCCAAACGAAGCATAACAATCGAAACACCTGCCAAATCTGCGAAAGGAGAAAATGCCTTAGATGCATATTTCTTATAAGTTCCTTTTGATACCATAACAGGAACTGATGCAAGAGTTGCATTTGGGTCTCTTGGATATATTTTCTCTCCTCCTACATCACCAATAGATCTTGTTGACGGTATGTCATTATGAATATTGAATATATACGTCTTACCATCAACAACGACTTCCTTCTTAGAAGTATTTTCATCAACAATAACAGGGAGAGAAGTCTCTTTTAGTTTTGGCTGACTCAACACAATATCATCATCAGTGTCTGAACAACCTGTAAATACCAAAATACTCGAAAAAACGAGCATTGAAAATAAAACATTTTTTTTTGCCATAATATAAAAATTTAAAATTTATATCCTAATTCTATATTTAAAGCCAACGAATGTGCGATGAAGCCTCTTCTACTTTCAGGTATTACATTGGTTAGATTTGTATTGTAAGAAGTAAAAAGCTCTATTCTGCACTTATCGAAATCTTTATATATTCCAGCTTCGGCAACAACATCGACAACATTTTTTTTTGCACGAAACTCTCCTCCTCCAGCTTGGTTTTCAGCTATTTCACCACGGACATTAAATGTGGATTTTTTCTTCCAATTAAAAGCAGGACCAGCACCAATAAAGAAAGACATATAATTTGTATCATATTTAAATCTGGCAGTAGTACTAAGCGTTACATACCTGATATTGGCTTCCAAAGTTTCATTGTTTATTATTGGATATTTCTGTGCTTTATTGCTAATTCCAAAACTTGACGACAACATAAAATGTCTGCATTCAAGATATTCTACTCCAATACTTGGATTGTATTTGAATATCTTGCCCGAACCATTATTACTCCAATTTAATGATAAAGAATTATTGAACTTTATTGTTTGAGCAAAAGTTGCTGTACTAAAACAAAATATAAATACTATCATTAATGTTGCTATGCTCCATTTCATATCTTTAAACAAAAAGTTATAAGTATATATTGTATACAGACTATGATATAACAGACACATTCACATATTGCTACATCAAAGCACTCGACAAAGATAAAAGATTTTATCGACAGAAAGATAAAATTAGGGCAAAAGTAAACCTGCTTAACATTGTTTTATCTCATTTAAACGAAACCGTTTACAAATTCATTACAACTAAAAAGGATTCCGGATGAACCGAAAATAAAAAGAGTGGAGAACCTAACTTTCGTTCCTCACTCACGAGAAAACGACAGCAGGATTCCCCACTCCAATATTTATAACGAAGTTCTAATTACTCCTTAACACGGCTTAAGTAGCTACCGTCGCGAGTGTCAACCTGGATAAGGTCGCCCTCGTTGATGAAGAGAGGCACGCGGATTTCGGCACCGCTCTCGAGAGTAGCAGGCTTTGTAGCGTTAGTAGCAGTATCGCCCTTGATACCCGGCTCGCTGTGAGTAACGCGAAGGTTAGTCTTGACAGGCATCTCAGCATAGAGAACAGTCTCAGTGTCAGCATCAGAAACGACCTCAACGATGTCAGACTCTTTCATGAACTCAACGCCAGAAACAAGCTCTGCCGGAATAGGAGTCTGATCGTAAGTCTCCTGGTTCATGAAGATATAGTCATCACCCTCTTTGTAGAGATACTGATAAGGGCGACGGGTGATAGAAACATCCTCAAGCTTCTCACCGATGTTGTAGCGACGCTCAAGAACACGTCCGTCGGTAACGTTCTTCAACTTGATGTTCATAATGGTATTACCCTTACCCGGTTTGCGATGCTGGAAGTCGATGCAAACCCAGATGCCGCCGTCCATACGTACAGCAACACCCTTCTTAATGTCCTGTGAATTAATCATTTTGTTTATTGCTTATAAATTATTTCCAAATCGATAAATGGAGCCTCTGCCCTACACCTGCATATAGCGCATAAAAGCAGAAACATCCCGTTTTGCGGTGCAAAGTTACAACAAATTCAGAAAAAACCATAAAAGAAGTGTGTAAAAATGGCTTTCTTTTTGGTTAAATCAAAAGAAATGAGTAATTTTGCAGCCCAAAGCGTATAAACAATAATAATAAAATAAATAAAAAACGATGAAAAGAACATTTCAGCCACACAACAGAAGACGTGTGAACAAGCACGGATTCCGCGAGAGAATGGCAACAAAGAACGGTCGCCGCGTGCTTGCATCGCGTCGCGCCAAGGGTCGCAAGAAGCTTACTGTTTCTGACGAGAACCACGGCAAGTAATCCTTGCACTCCACACTTTTAAAGCTTTAAAAGTATTAAAGGCAGAGGGGAATATGATGTTGAGTCATATTCCCCTCTGCCCGTTTCGTGACGTTTTCTTAGGACCGACCTTCAATCGTACTATTATATCAAACGATTCTACACAAGTCTTTAACCCTGTCAGCCAAGAACAACGGAATGTTAACCAACGTACCGTCACGTTTAAGATTAAGCATGGAAAATCTGACACGTAAACTTGGAGAATACTTTTTGTTATACTCTATAAGACTTCTTCCCGTTACGCTTTTCCCCGACTTAACCTCTATCGGAACAACATCCACGCCATGTTGCACGATAAACTCCACTTCTGCCTTATTTCCAGAAGCCCAGTAACGCGAACAATTTATCCCGTTTGCAAGCAGACTTTGAAGTATATAGTTTTCTGCAAGTGCGCCCTTGTATTCTTTAAATGCCGGAGAGTCATTGAGATATGCTTCAGGACTTAATTCAGAAAGGACCCTCAACAAACCGACATCAAGACAATATATCTTGAAAATACTCAAGTCCTCGTATGATTTCAATGGAATCTGTGGTGTCATACAAAGACTTACTTTATGTATCAATCCGGCATTTTGCAACCATATCAGCGCATCTTCATACTCTCTGGCTCTTGCTCCGGGACGCACAAGCTGATAAACGAACTTCCTGTTCTCCTTAGCCAGTTGTGACGGCAGTGAATTCCACACGTGAGATATTCTGTTGGCAAGCAACGGCGAAGCATGCTTTACGAAATCCAGGGAATAATCTTGCAAAATGTTCTGCAAAGTTTGCTCAACCCCTTTCATATCCAGTTTTATCATTTTCATTGCCGCTTCCGGCATCCCCCCGGATATGCGATAGGCAGTAAAAGCCTGAGACAACCTATCGAAAAACACTTGCGGCAATGGGTCCAGACTGTCTATCGACTGATAGTAACGATAAAGCCCGGCATCCTTTTGCGACAGGAACTCCGAAAAAGTGACAGGATACATATTCAGGTGGTCTACCTTGCCTACAGGAAAAGAGAAACCTTCATGCCCAAATGCTAAACCCAACAGCGAGCCTGCACATGCAACAGCGTATTCCGGAGTCTTCTCACAAAAATACTTCATACTGCTGATAGCCTCAGGACAATTTTGTATCTCGTCGAGAATCAAGAGAGTCTTTTGCGGCAAAATCGGTTCGTCTGTAAGGAAAGACAATTGTTCTATAATCTGGACGGGATTTTTTGTAGCCCGAAATATATCACACAATCCATCTTCCTCATCCAAGCTGAAATAGGCACAGTGTTCAAACTGCTCCTTGCCGAATCTTTTCAATACGGAGGTCTTTCCTACTTGTCTTGCACCAAGCATTATCAAGGGTTTTCTACCTTCCTTGTTTTTCCATGCTTCAAGCTCCTTTATAATTACTCTGTCAAACATACAATTTTGTTTATGTGTGGGAAATGTGTAATTTTACACATTTTTGATACTTGATTTGTGCAAAAATACACATTTTTCACACATAACACAAATATTTCAGCATAAAAACTATACTTTCCCTGCCTTCAATCCACGAATCACGGCACTTGTAAATCCGGCATGTTCCATCTCGTTTAGTCCACGTATGGTGATGCCGCCCGGTGTCGTAACCTTGTCGATAGCCGCCTCTGGATGCTCGCCCGAAGCCTGAAGCAGCTCCACGGCACCTTTTATCGTCTGCAACACAATCTTCTGCGCCGCCTTAGCCTTGAAACCAATCTCCACGGCACCTTCCACGTTTGCCCTCACGTATCGCATGGCATAGCCGATGCCGCACGACATGGCGGTGGCTGCGGGGAAGAGACTTTCGTCCATAAAGAGAGTTTCGCCCAATTCATTAAAGACATCAGTTACGGCATTTATCTCACCCTGTGATGCTCCGGCGGCAGAGATGAAGGTCATTGAGGCCTTCTGGGCAATAGCGATATTCGGCATAACGAGGAAAAGCGACGGTTTCTCGCCGCCTTTATCCATCCATGCATTGATTTGTTCCGATGATATTCCGGCAGCCACAACCACGAGAATCTGGTTCTTATAGTCGAGCGCGTCTTTAATTCCACTTAGCGTCTTCTCCACGCACCATGGTTTCACAACGACCATCACGATGTCACCTTCGGCAGCGGCAACGCCGTTGTCGGATGTAACGCTCGCTCCAAGACTGGCAAAATGATCCATCGTGCTCTGGTTATGGTCGCACACAGTGAGGTTCTCGGCTTTTGCTTCCTCACACTTCAGCAGTCCTTCGGCAATGGCACCGCCCATCGCCCCTGCTCCTATTATAGATATTTTCATCGTCAAAGCTGTTTTAGCTGATTATAGTCCGTTACTTACAGTTCGTTCAACACGTTTTCCAAGCGGATGATAAACTCGTCCACCTCTCCCTTCGACAGACAGAGCGGCGGCAGTATTCTCAGAATATTCGTCCCGGCACATCCCGTGAAGCAATGCTGCTCGTGGATAAGCTTAGAGCGCACCTCCTTATGCGGAATATCGAGAACCACGCCAACCATCAGTCCTCTGCCCCTCACCTCAAGGATATGACGGTTGCGCTGGCGCAGCTCCTCAAGTTCCTTGATAAGATATTCTCCCACGAGATGGGCATTCTCCACGAGTCCCTCCTGTTCGAACACGTCGAGCACGGCAAGTGCCGCCGTACAAGCGAGGTGGTTACCGCCGAAGGTAGTTCCGAGCTGTCCGTAGACAGGTTTGAATTCGGGCGAGATGAGCACTGCTCCCATAGGGAAACCGTTGCCTATGCCCTTGGCACAGGTGATGATGTCTGGTCGGATGCCGAGCCACTGGTGGGCGAAGAACTTTCCGCTTCTGCCGTAGCCACACTGTATCTCGTCGCAGATTAGAAATGTGCCGTATTTCTTGCAAGCCTTCTGCAAGCCCTGGGCAAATTCCAGCGTAACCATATTCACTCCGCCCACTCCCTGAATGCACTCAATGATACAGGCGCAGACATCACCCTTAGAGAGTTCCTTCTCCCAAGCCTCGAGGTCGTTGATAGGCAGATAGGTTACATGTCCGTTATCATTAATCGGGGCTATAATCTTCGGGTTGTTTGTAGCCTCAACGGCGAGAGATGTTCTGCCGTGGAAAGCTTTTTCGAGCGACAGGACCCTTGTCCGTCCGTTGGTGAACGAGGCGAGCTTCAGCGCATTCTCGTTAGCCTCGGCACCACTGTTGATGAGGAAGAGCTGGTAGTCGTCGTAGCCCGATGCCTTACCGAGTCTTTCGGCAAGTTCCACCTGCAGTTTGTTGATTACAGAGTTGCTGTAGAAGCCGAGTTTGCCGAGTTGCTCCGTGAGTTTCTCCACATAATGCTGGTTGCAATGGCCTATGCTGATTACGGCATGTCCGCCGTAGAGGTCGAGATATTCCTGTCCGTTCTCGTCCCACACCTTGCATCCTTTACCTCTTACTATATTAATATCATATAGAGGATAAACGTCGTATAGTTTCATATTTAAAATGCTCCCGCTTTAAGTTTCAGTCCGGCAGTCTCCTCGACACCGAACATAATGTTCATATTCTGCACCGCCTGTCCCACGGCACCCTTCAGCAAGTTGTCGATACACGAAGTGATGAGTAGCTTGTCGCCGTATTTGTCGCAATGCACCAGACACTTGTTTGTATTCACCGCCTGCTTCAAGTCTATAGACTTGTCAACATAGTGAGTGAAGGCTGCATCCTTGTAGAACTCCTTGTATCCTTCTACAATTTCCTCAATCGGCTTGTCGGTCTTCACCACCTCGGTGGCGAATATTCCTCTGGCGAAGTCGCCGCGATAAGGGATAAAGTCGATGGCAGCATCGAGATACCCCTGTGCCTTCTTCAGGCTCTGTCTTATCTCCGGCACGTGCTGATGCGAGAAAGCCTTGTATATGCTCATGTTGCTGTTGCGCCATGAGAAATGGGTCGTAGCCCCCGGTTTCTGTCCGGCTCCCGTACTTCCCGTTATGGCATTCACGCTCACGTCGCCGTTAATCAGCTTCATCTTTGCCGCCGGCAGCAGTCCGAGCTGAATGCAAGTGGCGAAGCATCCCGGGTTTGCCACATGGCTTGCCTTTGCTATCAACTGCTTGTTGAGTTCCGGCAGACCGTAGACGAAGTCGTGTGCCGCAGGTGTAGGATGCTGCGTTGCTGTCAGGGTTTCCGGCGCAAGACGGAAGTCCTGTGCCAGGTCTATTATCTTAACCGTTTCCGGAACGTTGTGTTCCTTGAGGAAAGCCTCGCTCTTGCCATGACCGAAGCAGAAGAACACCACGTCGACTTCATCGAATGGCATATCTGCCGTAAACTTCATATCAGTGTCACCGTAGAGTCCTTCGTGCACATCAGCCACAAGATTCCCGGCATTGCTCTCGCTATTGGCAAAGACTATCTCCGCCTCCGGATGATTTAGCAAGAGCCTTATCAGTTCGCCGCCCGTATATCCGGCAGCTCCAAGTATTCCTATCTTCATAATTAAAAAAACACCATAAAAACCCACCCTGACCCTACCAAAGGGAGGGAATGAGACACCTAAAGCGTTTGGGCTTCTTCTTAAAATTGGATATTATATTCGTTTATTTAAACACCATGAAACCCACCCTGACCCTACCAAAGGGAGGGAATGAGACACCTAAAGTGCTTGGGCTTCTTCTTAAAATTGGATATTATATTCGTTTATTTAATGACCATATTATATATATTAGCCATTTCCATTCCACCCCTTCGTGTGGTTTCTCCTTCCCTCCCTTCGGGAGGGCCAGGGTGGGTTTTTATCTCTTCTCCTCCGGATGAATACCGTAATAAACTCTCAGCGGTGTGCTCAGCACCTTGATGAATCCCTTAGCATCCTCAGATGTCCATCCGTGCTGCATCTCTCCGTATTCTCCGAGCTTCGACTTCTGCAGGTCGTCGGCAGAGTCCACGCCCACGGTTTCGAATCCGTACGGACGGAGTTTCAGGATTGCCGTACCGTTCACGTTGCGCTGCGATGAAGTGAGCATCGCCTCGATATCCGGCATCACCGGCTCCAGATACTGACTCTCGTGGAGGAACATGCCATACCAGTTGGATACCTGGTCTTTCCAGTACTGCTGCCATTTGCTCAGCGTGGATTTCTCCAGCAAGCGGTGAGCCTCGATGATGAGTTTCGGAGCAGCTGCCTCAAAGCCCACGCGTCCCTTTATACCTATTATAGTATCGCCCACGTTGCAGTCTCTGCCGATAGCATAAGCGGCTCCAATCTCTTCAATCTTCTGTATTGCCGCCACCTTATCGGCAAACGGCTCTCCGTTTACGGCTGCGATCTCTCCTTTCTCGAATGTTATCTTGAGTTCCGCCTCGGGCTTCTCTGCCGTTACGTGTTTCAGATATGCCTCTTCGGGCAGTCCCTGTGCCGGGTCGAGCAGTTCGCCGCCGCAGATACTTGTCCCCCAGATACCTACATTATAAGAATATTTCAGTTTTGTGAAATCTGCCGAGAATCCGTTTTCGTTCAGATAGTCTACTTCTTCCTGACGACTCAGTGCGTGGTCGCGGGTCAGGGTAATAATCTCCACTCCCGGTGCCATAACGAGGAATGTCATATCGAAACGAATCTGGTCGTTGCCGGCTCCCGTCGAACCGTGTGCGATGGCGTCAGCTCCAATCTCCTTGGCATATCTGGCTATGGCGATAGCCTGGAAGATACGCTCCGACGATACGGAGATAGGATAGCAGTTGTTTCGCATCACGTTACCGAAAATCATGTATTTCAGTGATTTTTCGTAATACTCCTGTGTAACGTCGAGCGTAACATAAGCCTTAGCCCCGAGTTTATAGGCATTCTCCTCATTCTTCTTGAGCTGTTCCTTGCTGAATCCGCCGGTGTTGGCACATGCGGCATACACCTCGTATCCGTCTTTCGTGAGTTTCATCACTGTATATGATGTGTCGAGTCCGCCACTGAAGGCGACTACCACTTTTTTCTTCTTCTCTTCCATATCTCTTGTTTTTTCAATCTTTCAATTCTTCAATCTTTCAATCTTTCAATCTTTTAATCCTCTCCAGCACTTCCTCCGGCAGTTTGCAGGGAAGATGTTCCTCCGGGTCGTAGAGCATGCCGGTGCAGATGCAGTACTTCCTGCCCGTTCGCTTCAAGACGTCAACATTGCAGCATCCCTCGCATCCTCGCCAGAAAGCCTCGTCGTCGGTAAGCGAGGCGAAGGTAACGGGCTTATATCCGAGCTGTGTGTTCATTCTCATCACGGCGGCACCGCTCGTCAAACTGAATATCTTTGCCTCCGGCCAGCGTGTGCGAGCCAGCGTGAACGTCATGTCCTTTATACGCTTGGCGAGTCCGCAACCGCGGAAATCGGGATGCACGATAAGTCCCGAAGTGGTTACGTAATGCTTGTTTTCCCAAGTCTCAATGTAGCTGAATCCGGCAAAGCGTTCGCCGCTCAAGGCTATCACCGCCTTTGCCTCGCGCATCTTTGTCGTTACGTATTCGTGGGTTCGCTTTGCGATACCCGTGCCGCGTACCTTTGCGGCGTCTTCGATGGTTTTAAGTATGGTGTCTACGTATTTCTCATGCGAGGCATCAGCCACCATCACTTTTATCTCTTCCATTCCTGTATTTTAATACTTTAATATTCTATGTTTGGCAATATATGGCGCAATCTCTCTATCACCTCATCGTTTGCCACTCCCTGACGCTTTACGATAAATATGGTGTCGTCGCCGGCTATGGTACCGAGTATTTCGGGTATATCACTGTTGTCTATATTGTATGCTATACTGCTGGCATATCCAGGGCGCGTCTTTATCACAGCCATGTTGCCGGAGAAGTTTATCGAGCGGAATCCCGTAGACTGAAGCATGTCTCTCACTGAGGTTGTACTCGGAACTCGCTTATACATTGTCTCGTTTGGCAGAACGTATATATATTTACCGTTCATGCTCGCCGCCTTTGCCACCTTGAGCTGCTTCATGTCGCGGCTCAGGGTTGCCTGGGTGATACGGTATCCCTCTTTCTCGAGGGCACGCAGCACTTCCTCCTGACTGCCGAGTTCCTGGCTCGATATGAGCATCTTCAGGACTTCCATTCTATTGCTTTTCTCTCTCATCGTTAGTATTTTTATTCAAGTTCCCGACTCTGAAAACTTTGTTTTTATTCTATTTTGATGCAAATATATGCAAGTTTATACATATATACAAGTTTTTATGTATATTTTTATCAATTTATATTCACACGCGATGCTTTTCAGTATATTGTCCGTATATTCATTCTATTTCCCATCTTCTAAAAAGCAACTGATATTATTTCTACTATTACAATTAAGGTTATTGATTTTCGGTTTTGTCTAAAAAAATATTCTGCCGATAATATATATTGTCGGCAGATAATAGATTTATTTTTTAGACAAAAACATTTAAAACACCCGAACCAAGTAAAACCCTCGTTCCTCGGGTTTGTCGTTGTATTGCCGTATTTCCTACGAGAACAAGTTCTCGCCGGAAATGCAGCAATACAACGTCAATGCCTTCGGCATTTTTACTTGTTTCGGGCGATAAACATAAAAAAACAAAGGACAAGGTTTGCTAAAGTTAATTCTATTCCCTAAATGTTTTTTATGTTTATCGCCCGATGTCGTTTTGCAAGAGGAACGAAGCGACTCTTAGTGTCTTGACAGATGTGGACGGCAGAGAGCTTGCTCTCTAAAGGGCACATCGGGCATGACACGGGTAAGCCGAAGGCTTGCAAAACGATATCGGGGGTTTTATATGTATTTGTG